>JAILKE010000093.1 GCA_024694125.1 Bacteroidales bacterium | reverse complement strand
GAGGGTGTGTCAAAAGGTGTTCATTCTGCCGAAGCACGCCCTCTTTTCTTAATTTAAATTAAAAGTCCGGACTTTCACAAGCTCGGACTTTCTTATATCCGCAAAAATATGTATCTTTGCGGCATCACTTAAAAAAATATGTCTGCTAATATACAATTTAAATCCTACAATACGGGAATTTCCACGATATTTCCTATTGAACTAGAAGAAATAATACCTGTTTCGTCACCTGTACGTCTCATAAACAGCATCGTAGACGGACTGAAGCTGGACAAGGTCATCGAGACCTACAAGGGAGGCGGAACCACTGCCTATCATCCCCGGGTGCTGCTCAAGGTGGTCTTCTATGCCTACATGAACAACGTCTATTCCTGCCGCAGGATCGCCGACCTGCTCGGCCGCGACTTCCACTACATGTGGCTGACGGGAGGCCAGACACCGTCCTTCAGCACCATCAACCGCTTCCGCAGCGAACACCTGAAGGATGTAGTCAACAACCTGTTCGTCCAGGTGGTGATGAAGCTTGTGGAGGCAGGGCAGCTCAGCCTTGACGTGCAGTACATCGACGGCACCAAGATCGAGTCAGTCGCCAACAGGTACACCTTCGTATGGAGAAAGACCACGGACAGGAACAGGGCCAGGCTGGAGTCCAGGATCCGGGGCATCCTTTCCCAGATAGACGAGGGCATTGCCCAGGACAACAGCCCGATTGAGGAGACGGCGGCCCTTGACTCCTCGACCCTGCAGAGCATCATTGACGAGCTCAACGAGAGGAGAGACAGGAAGGAAGGGGCATCGAAGAAGGAGCAGAGGGAGGAGGCCAGAAGGATAAGGGAGCTGGAGAAGGCCAGGGAGAAGCTCGCAGAATACGAAGACAGGCAGGAGCTCCTCGGAGACCGCAACAGCTATTCGAAGACCGATACGGATGCCACATTCATGCACATGAAGGAGGATGCCATGCGCAACGGCCAGACGAAGCCTGGATACAATGTGCAGATATCCACCGAGAACCAGTACATCACGGTTTATGACTTCTTCCCGAATCCGACAGACACACTGACCCTCCCCTCGTATCTGGAGACCGGGCTGTCACTGCTTGGACGCCTGCCGAACATCGTATGCGCTGATTCCGGCTACGGCAGCGAGCAGAACTACGAGCTGATGGAGCAGATGGGGATCGAGGCCTATGTCAAGTACAACTGGTTCCACAAGGAGCAGCACCGTCCCTATGCCGACGATGCCTTCCGCCAGGAGAACCTCTACTACAATGAGGCGGACGACTATTACGTCTGTCCCATGGGGCAGCACATGGAGCATGTGGGCAGATACAATACCACGAATGACAACGGATACACCTCCACCATTGACAGGTACAGGGCAGCCAATTGCGAGGGATGCCCGCTCCGGGGACAGTGCTTCAGCGCCAGGGGCAACCGGACAATTGCAGTGAACCACAAGCTGAATGCCTACAGGAGGAAGGCCCGGGAGAGGCTGCTTTCGGACGAGGGACTGAGGCACAGAAGCCGAAGGCCGATAGAGCCGGAAGCCGTCTTCGGCCAGATAAAGTACGACAAGCAGTACCGCAGATTCCGTCATCGCGGTCTCGACAAGGTCCGGATGGACTTTGCCCTGCTTGCCATGTCCTTCAATCTGCAGAAACTGTTCAAAAATATGGCCAAGGCAGCCTGAAACGCCATTTTTGCCCTATATACATCCATTGGACCCTTCCAATATCATCAATATGGCCCATTTTGGACCAGATGGACAAATAATGGGTATTCTTTGAAGAACAAATTTGATCTATGGTCATAATAAAAAAAGGTGTGTCAAAAGCTTATTAAGTGACTTTTGACACACCCTCTTTTTGTTAGAATTTCATTTCATTACAGATGCATCCTTCTGCATCGGTAATGCGCCAATGGGAGATGTTGCGTTGCTCGCTGGAGATGCTGATACCGCACTTAGTCACAGTACGGCCATCTGCCTCGTAGGGAATAGCATAACCTTGGCTATCAATCTGTGCCAAAGCATTTTCGACAGAGTCATCTACCTTCAACTCCAGCACGAAGATGTCTGTCTTGGTCTTGATCACCACATCGGCACGGCCAAGGATGCTCTTGACCTCGGTATCGACCTTGCTATTGAGCATAGAGAAGACGACATAGATAAGCAGTTTGTAGAACGCCTCACGCTTCTTCTTGGCCATCCATTCTTTCTTCGTGATAATGTCATAAGGAAGGGTGGCGATGTAGGAACGTAGCTGTGTCAGTGCTCCAGACAGATTTCCGCGTTTGAGAGCGCGGGACATGGCAAGAACGATTGCATCTCGTTCTAAGTTATCTGTTTCAAGCAAATAGTTCGACAATCCAGATACCATTCCTTGACGAACCTCATAGTTTGGGAAGTGAAGATTATACACCTCATCTTCTTTGTTATAACTTTGGATAGTCAGGTAACCACATTGGTAAAGCAGAGGTATAGGTGTTTCTGCCGATTCACAAGGCGCGTTAAATGCCCCTAACGACAGTTCTGCACCATCAAAATCCAATGGATTGAATTCGGGGTGATGCTGAAGATGTTCAATTAAAGATTTGGTTGTGCCAGTCTCGAACCAGTAAGGAGTTGTTTTGTTATCATTAAGGGCATTCAATAAACTATATGGAGCATAAATATCCTTGCTATTTTCAGAGAAGTGGTAGCCATCATAGTTCTTTTTCAACAAAGCATAAGCGTCTTCTATGGTCATTTTCAGGTTTCGAGCATATTCCTCAACGCAAGGTTTGAGCACAGTGTCTAACTCATCCTGTGTGATGCCACAGATACCAGAATATTCATCCAGCATCGAAACCTGCTTCAGGTTATTCAACTCAGAGAAAATGCTGAGCTGTGAGAACTTGGTTACACCTGTGATGAATACAAAACGGAGGTAAGCTCCTTCATCCTTCAGCACCTGATAGAACTCACGCAGCATAGTGCGCATCGCATCAAGCTGCTCAGGATCGTACATCAAGCGCATGATGGCAGAATCGTATTCGTCAAGAATAACAACTACTTTTTCGCCAGTTTTCTCGTAAGCACGATGTATCAGACGTCGAAACTTCGCTCCTGGAGTTTTGTCTGCTTCGTTTCTGCCATACACGGATTCATAGTCACCGATGAAGGCTTCCAATTTCCCTTTAGCGTCTTCAATGCTGCAATTCTTCAATCCGCTCAAGGTGAAGTGCAGAACAGGATGCGTCTGCCACGTTTTCTCAAGTTCCATCACCTTCAGCCCCTCAAACAGATTCTTCTGCCCCTGAAAATAGGCCTTAAAGGTGTTACAAAGTAGAGATTTCCCAAATCGACGTGGACGAGCCAGGAAGACAAACTTATATCTGTTGGCAAGATCATACATCATGTCCGTCTTGTCAACGTACAGTAGTCCTTGTTCCCTTATCTCCTGGAACTGATCATTATCAATTGGGTATCTGTATTTGTTCATTTTTTCTGCTTTTAGAGAGTATAAATGCCGTTTAGCCGACATCCTCCTCGATAATGAAGTTGAAGCGAAGAGCCAATTCCCCCGATCGTCCGAGTCTCAGACGTTCTTGTTGAGACGCTCGTAGATCTTGTCAACGATGGTCTTGTTGCCCGCTACGATGGAGATGTGGCGGTCATTGCGGAACGGCTTGATGATGCCGCCAGCCTCCTCGACGATGAGGGCACCGGCACAGGCATCCCAGGGCTTGAGGTCCAGTTCCCAGTAGCCATCGAGGATGCCACAGGCTACACAACACAGGTCGTAGGCTGCCGAGCCCATACGGCGCAGGCCGCGCAGGGTAGGCAGCAGGGCACAGACGTTGTCCAGGTTATTGATGGGGTTAGTGCCCTTGTCATAGGGGAAGCCCGTAGCCAGGACGCACTCGTTGAGGTCAGTCTTGCGCGACACGCGGATGAAGCGGCCGTTCCAGTTGGCACCTTCGCCACGCACGGCGCTGTACAGTTCGTCCAGAAATGGTACATACACCACACCGACCTGAGTCTCGCCCTTGTACTGCACACCGATGCTGACGCAGTAGATGGGCAGCCCCTGGCTGTAGTTGTTGGTGCCGTCCAGCGGATCGACCACCCACTGCCAGTCGGATGTTTCGGCCGATGTGTGTTGACCCGTCTCTTCGCCCAGGATAGAGTGAGAGGGATAGCGGCTCGTGATGTGTTCAATGAGCAGAGCCTCGCAGGCCTTATCGACTTCGGTGACGACGTCGTGGATGTTGGATTTGGTCGTCATCTGTAGATGAGAACTGCGGAACTTGTCGCGCTGCAGGTGTCCGGCTTCCATGGCCCAGTCGATAGCGTGACGCAGGATATCGTGTACGTCTTCCGTTTCTGTTCGTCTCATAATCGGTCAATTTTTTTATTACGTTCCGCAAAAATAGTGATAATTTGCAGAATATTCGCCAAATATGTGCTTTTTTACCTAATTTTAGTCTATAATCGGCCAAAAAAAACTATCTTTGCGCGTTATAAAATAAAAATAAATCGTTTAAGTCTGATGTTTGTCGATAAAACTGTTGCATATTACACACTTGGATGCCGACTCAATTTTGCCGAGAGTTCGACACTTGCTGCTCGCCTGAAACAACTCGGTTTCGAACGCGCCAAGCAGGGCAGTGGCCGTGCGGCTGACCTGATAGTGGTCAATACCTGTGCCGTGACGGAGCAAGCTACAGCCAAGTGCCGACAGCAGATACGAAAACTGATCAGGCAGAACCCCGATGCCTTTGTCGTCGTGACCGGATGCTATGCCCAGATTGAACCCAAGGAACTGGCGGACAGCATAGGAGGCATCGACCTCATAGTGGGACAGGAGTACAAGGGTGAGGGGCTCGCCTCGCTGTTGGGCACGCTCCAGAAGCGACCCGAGGCGGAGGTCATCACGACCCGGTTCCAGGAGATCCAGACCTTCCACGCCAGTTGTTCGGCCGATGACCGCACACGCCATTTCCTCAAGGTCCAGGACGGCTGCAACTACTTCTGCACCTATTGTACCATCCCTATGGCCCGTGGCCGCAGCCGCAATCCGAACATAGCCGAGGTGGTGGACCAGGCCCGACAGGTGGTTGCCCAGGGCGGACGTGAGATAGTGCTGACGGGGGTGAACATAGGTGACTTCGGCCGCAGTACGGGCGAGACGTTCTTCGACCTGTGCCGCGCCCTGGATGAGGTGGAGGGTATAGAGCGGTACCGCATAGGGAGCATCGAGCCTAACCTGCTTACCGACGAGATACTGCAATGGTTGGCGCACGATTCGCAGCGATTCGCACCACACTTCCACATCCCGCTGCAGGCAGGTAGCGACGAGGTATTGAGCCTGATGCGTCGCCGCTACGACACGGCGCTGTTCCGTCACAAGGTGGAGTTGATCCGCTCATTGATGCCCGATGCCTTCATCGGCGTCGATGTGATGGCAGGTATGCGCGGCGAGACGGCGGAGTTGTTCCAACGGTCGTACGACTTCCTGGACAGTCTGCCCATCAGTCAGTTGCACCCATTCACCTACAGCGAGAGGACGGGCACCAAGGCACTCGAGATCAAGCCCATCGTGCCCGTGCCGGAGCGCCACGAACGTACTGCCCGTCTGGTGGCGTTGTCCGAACAGAAGTTGCACGACTTCTATGTCTCGCAGATGGGTACACGCCGCCGCGTGCTGTGGGAACAGCCAGCCAAGGGTCACCCCATGCACGGCTTCACCGAAAACTATATCCGCGTCGAGGCTCCCTACCGTAAGGAACTGGTCAACGAGTGCACCGATGTGGTGCTGGGTCAGGAACTGGGCGAGAGCTCACAGGGACCAGTGATTCTGGTAAGGAGTTAATCCTATTGATTCCCAAACAATATAATTCAGTTGAGTCGATTTTTTCCAATTCCCATATTATTAAATTCCAATTCTCCTAAAATCCATTTTATGTTAAAGCAGTTATTACTTATGAGTGCAGTTTGTGTTATGGCAAGTTCTTGCACCGACACCAAGCAACACAGCAATCCGTTGCTGACTGAGCCAACCGCCCCATACGGCATCATGGCGTATGATCAGATTACAATTGATGACTACCGCGAGGCTATTCAGGAGGGTATGCGCCAGCAGAAGGCCAACATTGAGGCCATAGTCAATAACCCCGAGAAGCCCAACTTCAGCAATACGATCGATGCTTTCGACAAGAGCAGCGAAGTGCTGGACCGAGCCTTCCTCACCTTCGGCAACATGTCGGGCAGCAACAGCAACGACTCCATCCGCGCGCTGGAGACCGAGGCCTACGCCCAGTTGTCCAAGCATAATGACGACATCTACCTGAACCGCGCATTGTTCGATCGTGTCAAGGTCATCTATGACCAGCATTGCGGCAACCAGGGAATGGAGGCCGAGCCATTGACCCACGAACAGATGTCGGCCCTGCGCCACATATACAGGAACTTCACCAAGGCAGGTGCTGCCCTGAATGACCAGGAGCAGGAACAGCTGCGTGCGCTCAATCTGGAGATCAGCGACCTGCAGGTGCAGTTCGGCCAGAATCTGTTGCACGAAACCAACAACACCTACGTCACTGTCGATAGCCGCGAGGAGTTGGCAGGTCTGCCCGAAGCCAACATCGAGGCTGCTGCCCAGATGGCACGTGAACAGGGCCAGGAGGGTAAGTATATGTTCAACATGCAGCGCCCATCGTGCAATCCCGTGCTGCAGTATTGCTCCAACCGCGAACTGCGCCGCAAGGTATATGAGGCCTACTACAACCGTGGTAACCGCGGCAATGAGTGGGACAACAAGGCAATATGCGGCCGTCTGGTCCGCCTGCGTCTGCAGCGTGCCCAGCTGTTGGGCTACAAGAACTGCGCCGAGCAGATCCTCAAGGACCGTATGGCACAGAGCACGGACAAGGTCTATGACCTGCTGAGCGCTGTGTGGAAACCTGCTGTGGCCAAGGCTCAGGAGGAGTTGGCCGACATCCGCCAGGAGATGCAGAAGGATGGCATCAAGGGCGAACCTGAGGGCTGGGACTATATGTACTACAGCAGCCGTGCCAAGGCTGCCCGCTATGCCATGGACGAGGCCCAGATAGCTGAGTACTTCGAGATTAACAACGTACTGGAGGGAATATTCTATGTTGCCAACAAACTGTATGGCTTGACCTTCAAGGAGATAACCGGAACCGTCCCAACCTACGAGCCATCGGCCCGCGTATGGGAAGTGAGCGACAAGACGGGCGAGGTATTGGCCATCTTCTACGGCGACTACTATCCTCGTGACGGCAAGGGAGCCGGCGCATGGATGTCGGACATGCGCGACCAGAGCTACCGTATGGTGGATGGCAAGGAGGTGCGCGTCATCCCTGTCATTCAGAACGTATGTAACATGACCAAGCCTCAGGGCGACGGCCCTGCACTGCAGAACCTGGACAACGTGACCACGATGTTCCACGAGTTCGGCCACGCCATGCACTACATGATGCACAATGTGCACTACAACGCTGTCTATAACACCGAGACGGACTTCGTCGAACTGCCATCGCAGGTCAACGAACATTGGGCTACTGAACCAGAGGTGCTGGCTGTCTATGCCAAGCACTACAAGACGGGCGAGGTCATCCCTGCGGAACTGGTGCAGAAGATGGTGGAGAGCGGTCAGTATGGCCAGGGCTTCGCTACGGTCGAGTATCTGGCAGCCTCTATCGTCGATATGGACCTGCATTGCCTGGAATCGGTGCCTGATTCAATTGATGTCATGGCATTCGAGGAACAGACATTGGCCAAGTGGGGCATCCCACGTCAGATCCTGCCTCGCTACCGTGTCACTAACTTCAGCCACTGTATGGGCGGCGGCTATACTGCCGGCTACTACTGCTACATGTGGAGCGAGGTGCTGGACTGCGATGCGTTCGAGGCTTTCAAGGAGTCGGGCGACATCTTCAACCCCGAACTGGCTGAGCGCTTCCGTAAGTCGTGCCTGGAGCCTGGCTCTATCGACGACGGCCTGACTATGTACCGCAACTTCCGCGGTCAGGATCCTAATCCTGATGCCCTGCTGCGCAAGCGTGGACTCAAGTAAAAGTATTTGACAATTTAACTGTTTATTGACTATTTGACTAATTACGATTTACTATTTATTGAACTATTTGATAATTTTATTATTTTCAGTCAGCAGAAGTGTGGACGGGCAATTGACAAATAGAAAATATTTCAATAGTTAATTTAATTGCCAAATAATTAAATGAATAAATAAATTGTAAATCGTAAATTGTCAAATAGTAAATTAATTGATTTATGAAACACATTTTATCTACCATCCTGCTCTTGTTATTGCTTTCGCCTATGGCGTGGGCGGCAGGGCAGCGTGGCGTACTCTACGACCTGGTGGTGGCCAAGGATGGGTCGGGCGACTTCGATAATATCCAGGATGCCATCAATGCTATCCGTGACTACAAACCCGAAGGACGCCAGCGCATACTGGTGCGCAAGGGCGTGTATGAAGAGAAGGTCATCGTTCCATCGTACAAGACCAACATCACCCTGATAGGTGAGGACCGTGACAGTACTATACTGATATGGCACGATCACGCCAACATGAGGACCGAGACCGGTTGGCCCGCCTTCCGCACTGCGGCACAGGAGCAGGCTCAACGCGACGGACTGGCCAAGCAGGGGCGTAAGATTGGAACCTTCCAGAGTTACACGCTGAGGGTAGATGGACTGGGTTTCGAATGTGAGAACATGACCATCAGCAACGATGCCTTGGCGCATTGGAACCAGGGATGGTGGCAGAAGCGCTCCAACAGTCAGGGCGTGGGCCAGGCTGTGGCGGTGCATGTGGAGGCAGACCGTGTGGTCTTCCGCAACTGCCGGTTGCTGGGCTTCCAGGATACTGTCTTCACGGGCAATGATGACAGCCGTCAGGTCTATTACCACTGCTACATCGAGGGAACGGTGGACTTCATCTTCGGTCCGGCTACCTGTTGGTTCGAGGAGTGCGAGGTGCACGCCATCAGCAATGGTTACCTCACGGCAGCATCTACGCCGGGTGACCATCCGTATGGATATGTCTTCCACAAGTGCCGTGTGACGGCCGACTCTCTTGCCACTTCTTTCTACCTGGGACGCCCCTGGAGAAACTGGGCATCGGTCATCTTCGACCAGTGCGAACTGCCTGCCTCGGTACGTGCCGAGGGTTGGCACAACTGGCGCGACCCTGCCCGCGAGAAGACAGCCCGCTACTACGAGTACAAGTGCACCGGTCCAGGTGCCGACCTCTCGAAGCGCGTCCAGTGGATGCGTCACCTCACGCAGGCGGAGGCTGCTGACCTCAAGCCGCGTCGTGTGTTGGACGATGTCGATTCCTTCTGGCCTACCAACTTCCGTCAGTCGGACTTCACGGACCTGCATTACGCCTTCTACGACGAGCATATCGGCAAGGGCACCCGTTACAAGGCGGGCACGCTCGAGCCTGCACAGTTACCAGCTGACCTGAAGCACAGCACCGAACCCCTGGTGATGAACCTCAAGGAGGTCGATTGTACCACTTTCGTTGAATATATGTGTGCAGCTATGTTGGGCAGAGTCTATCAGCCCACGGACCCGAACGACTCGATCATGCAGCGCTTCGTACAGGCTCTGCGTTACCGCCAGGGTGTGCGTGGCAACTATGCGACGCGCAAGCATTACTTCAGCGAGTGGATCACGGACAACGAGGCGCAGGGCTTGATGCAGGACATCACTGCGACGTTGCCTCGTGCCAAACGGCAGCAGCGCACCATCAACTTCATGAGCCAGAACCGTACGCTGTACCCGCAGTTGGCAGCTTCGGATTCGCTCGTATTGTGCATCGAACAGACTGAACGTGCTCTGTCGGCCCAGTCCTACTGGATGGTGCCCAAGGGATCGATTCACAAGGTCTATGGTCAGTTGCACCACGGTGATATTGTCGCCTTCACCTGCAACAAGAAGGGCCTGGATATCTTCCACTGCGGTTTCGTATGGTGGCCCAATCCGGAGTATGACGAACCTCGCCTGTTGCACGCATCGAGCGTAGCGGGACAGGTGACCATCAGTCCTGTGCCCCTCGCCGAATATGCCCAGAGCATCGACATGTGCAGCGGCATCCGCGTGATGCGCCTCAACCTGCAATGATACTGGTTTTGTCCTTAGTACTTAGTACTTAGTTCCTTTGTACTTCCTTGGTTGCTTTGTCACTTAACAAATTGAAGCCGCAATACCTGGTGTGAAGCGAGGTATTGCGGCTTTGAATATATATAGTCGGTCTGACTGGCAGACCTGTAGGTCGTAAGGAAGGAGCAGTTGACGAACGTTGGAGAGTTATTGTTCCTGCTGTGCCCGGAGTTCTTCGATTAATTCGGCAAGTGCTTGGCGCTCCTCATCAGTGAGGTCTGTTTCGTTCAACTCGGCGAGTTTCTGATCAATGAGCGCCTGAATCTGCTCATTGGTGGTCTCGGAGAGAATCAAGGTGGTAGCCTGGAGCAGCTGTTGGTTCTTGCTCTGCTTGTTCTTGAAGATATTCAGAATCTGTCCACTCAATTCAGAACGGCTGACCTCCTGGTCCTTGCTGATGATGAGTTCGAACTCCTGTTCGTCCCCTTGGTCAGCGGCTTTGAGCAGGGTGTTGTCCTCGACCATATTGTAAGTCTTGACAAGAGGCTCCGTAGCATCTTTCTGTTGGATATCGAGCGTGATGACCTCCTCCTGGGCGATCCATGTGCCAACGACCGAATCGATCTCACACTGCACGGAGGTGACTTCTGTCTCGTTGGTCCGGGACAGCAGACACTTGTACAGGACAAATGAGCCATCGTCGTTCATCATGAGCCATTCGATGTCATGGGATGTGGCAACGTCATTATAGTCGCACCACAAGTCAAAGGCTGACGTACTAGCATTTCCACTTTTCTGTGTAATCTGGAAATTCTCTTCGTCGCATGAGGTAAATGAGAGAGTAATCGCAATGAGTGCGATACCTAATGCCAATATCCGTTTCATAGTTCTTTGGGTTATTAGAGCCTTGTTTGGCGTGAGTATAAATATATTTCTTTTATTTGGGTATTGCAAAGATAAAGTATTTCGTTTGAATATACAAGAATAAATTGCAAAAATTGCACAATTTATGTTGCACAACACAAGATAAATGCTCCATTTGCAAAGTGGAACATTTATTTATGGGGATTTTGAGTGATTTATTGGTGTGTATTGCTTATTTGTCAATTAGTTACAGTAACTATCTTGTCTGAATCTACATACCATAGATATCCTTCGATATTAGAGAACCCCATCTGCTCCATCAGTGACATATAGTGCAACACCTGCCGGTTGTGACGCTTCGGTTGTTCTGCTCCGGTCTTGTAGTCAATGATTATGGTCCGTCCGTCGGGCGTAAGGACAATACGGTCGGGTCGCTGAGTATGTGTGGACTGAGTGATGATGTCCTGCTCGGTCAGTACGCGATTGTCCGTAGCAAACCATGCTTGTACCTTGGGGCGGTTGATGGCATCGCGTACGTAACTGATAACTTCGTCCAACGTGCAGCCCTGCAGTACGGCGCGGCCAGAATCGAACAGACGTCGTATGGGTGTCTCGATGTCTGCGGCGTGCTGAACTGCCGAGAATGCAGCATGTAGCGTGGTGCCACGTGCCGCTGCAGAGTCTGACGGTGGAATGTAGTCTGTCTGCTTGATGAGTGGCAGGTGGAAGGTGGTCTTTGTCACGTAGTCTGGTGTAGTGGTGTTTGGCTCTATGGTAGTGCCCGATGGAGCCGGGACAGCATCGGCGGTTTCCGTTTCGTCAGCGTTCATCGTAATCTTGTCATTCTGCTTCCATTCGTTGTTGACAAAGTCGCTGAGGCAACGTTGCAAGGTGATGGTCTTGCCGTTCTGCGATGGAGTGGGTGACAGTATGATCATCGTGTGGCGTGCGCGGGTGAAGGCTACATAGGCGGTATTGATGTTGTCTATGATGGCGCGGATGCGTTCCTCATTGTACTCGTCGGCAAAGATGCTCTTGGGCGTATTGGCATTGAGCTGAATAGGCACGACCAGATTAGGCTGAGCGAAGGGAGCTACACGCGGAATGCACCAGACAATCTTGCTCTTCTGGGTCTCGATGTCGAGTGTATCCTGGGCAAATGGCACGATGACCGCTTCGCCGTCCAGACCTTTGGACTGGTGTATGGTCATGATGCGGATGGCATTCTGGTCGTTGGGGGTGCTCACGCTGCACTTGTGGCCATTGTCCTGCCACCAGTGGAGGAATCCCTGCAGGTTGGGACCCTCCGTGTTGCAATAGTTGAGCACTACGTCACGGAAGGCGTTCAGGAAGCCTGTCTGGCGATTAGGACCATCGGGCAGCATAGCAATGAGCCGCTCAACGGTCTCGTACAGAGGGATATTGAGCAGATGGTCGAAACGTATGGCTTCGGGATGGGCAAAGTAGTCGGCAAAAGCCTGTGCAGGAGTGACGTCCGAGAGCATTCTCCACGTCACGCCAGCCATGCACTGCCGGTAGGCTGAACGGGGTTCGAGCAGCAGGTACAGGGCCGATACCAAGGCCAGGATGACTGGCTGATGACCCAGCAGGAGAGCCTCCTGCGTGATGATGTCCATTCCGTAGGGCATTCCGGGGTGCTGCTGGCGGTAGTCGATGAGAGCCTGTGCACAGACGTGACACTGCTTGCGCTTGCGGCACAGGATAAGTATGTCACGTGGTTGGTATCCCCGTTGCTGCAGGGCAATGACCAGTTCGGGCAGGCGCTGCGACACGCTGGCGGTGTATTTGCTGCCCGTACCCTCGAGCGTCTCGAATATGACCTCTCCCTCGGGGAGGGGCTTGCCATTCTTACCCTGGTAGGCATTGTTGTGTGCGTCGGTCGATTGCTCGACATCGGCATAGATATCAACAATCTTGGACAATGCCGAGTTGTCGGGTTCCGCATTGATGAATGCCTTGCTGGCATAGGCAAAGAAGGCATTGTTGAATGCAACTATCTTGCGGTCCGAACGCCAATTGTCGCGCAACTGATTGCCATTGCTGTCGTAGGCCTGTTTGTCGGGTTCAAATTGGTTCAGGCGCGAGTAGAGTAGTTCCCAGTCGCTGCCACGCCAACGGTAGATACTCTGCTTGACGTCGCCCACGATGAGGTTGCGGTTGTCGTAGCCCAATGAGTCGCGCAGCAGCGGAGAGAAGTTCTGCCACTGCATGCCCGATGTGTCCTGGAACTCGTCGATCATGAAACTCTGTATGCGTGTGCCGGTCTTCTCGTAGATGAATGGCGACGATTCGCCGTCTATCAGCGCATTGAGCATCTGGGTCGTGTTGCTGATCAACTTGATGCCCTGTTCGGAGCAATAGTCGTCGGCCTCCTTCTCGAGTTGGCTGAGCAGACCCAGTTGAAAGATGTTCTGCCTGATCGCCATGGCTGAATAGTAGTGCTGTCCAGCTTCGCCCTCCATGTGCGATACAGCCTCTTGCAGCAGTTGAAGCAGACTCTGCTTGTCAGTCTCAGTGAGTTGCTTCTGCCAGGGACTTTTGGCGGTGAACCACTTGTCGGAATTTTCAGCCCATTCGGAGAGTGTCTTGTTGAGCACGGCTTCGCCCTTGGCCCATTTGACGAAGTTATTGGCTGCGCTGCGCGACCCGCCACTGAAGTCAGTGGGCTGCATGGCGCGTTGCTCCATCCAGTTGCAGCACTCCTCGCCGATGCGTTTCAGTTCGGTGCGCCAGGTGCGTATCATCTTGTCCAACATCTTGACGTAATTGGTCAAGTTGGCGCGGTCGGAGGTGTAGGTGCGGATATCCTCGCTGTGCTTGCGGTATTCCTCGGTGATGAGAGCCTGTGACAGGGAGAAGAGTTCCTGGTGGATATTCCATTTCGAACCGTTCTGAAGACGGTAGTCACTGAACAGTTCTACCCAATGGTAGGTCTCGGGGTCTTTGTGTCGGTCCAATTTCAGCAGGAACTGAGTCACGGCATGGTCGAGAACGGTATCGTTGTCGAGCGCTATCTCGTAGTTGCCCTGTATGTTCAGTTCGTGAGCGAAACTGCGCACTACCTGTTGGAAGAAACTGTCTATGGTGGATATGTGTAGGTTGGAGTAGTCGCTTAGCATATCCTTGAGTATGGAGTGTGCCCGATGGCTGATGTCGCTGTCGCTCAACCGACGCCCCTGGCTGTCTGGCTGGGTGATGCGGTCATAATAGTCCGATTTCTTGGGTTCGTGCCACAGTCGGTTCAGTTCCTTGATGATACGCTCCTTCATCTCGGCTGTCGCCTTGTTGGTGAAGGTTACGGCGAGAATCTCGTTGAACAGCATGTCCCGCCCCTCCAACGAAGGGGTAAGTTCTTTGCGGAAGAGCAGTTCAATATAGAATCCGGTGAGCAAGAAGGTCTTACCCGATCCGGCAGAGGCACGGTATATGTAAAGCATGATGCAAAGATAGGACGTTTTGTGCTAATTGTCAACAATAATCTCGCTTTTTTGCTGAATTTCTACTAAAAAATTGGAGTATATCGAAAAAATCAGTATCTTTGCCGCCGAATATTTGGAAGCTAAGGTATGAAGAAATTAGTTTTTGCCACTAATAATCAGCATAAACTGGACGAAGTACGCGCATTATTAAAAGAGGCTGGGCCAGAAATCGCAGAACGCTACGAAATCCTATCATTGGACGATATCGGATGTCATGCCGACATCCCAGAGAATGGTATGACCTTTGCCGATAATGCTCTTCAGAAAGCTGAGTATGTCAAGGTCCACTACAATCTGGATTGTTTCGCTGATGACAGCGGACTCGAGGTGCGTGCCCTGGGTATGGAACCCGGTGTGCGTTCGGCTCGTTATGCCGACGATTGTGGCTACTCGCACGACGATACGGCCAATGTGGACAAACTGCTCCACAATATGGCCAATGTCAAGGAGAGACAGGCACAGTTCCGTGCCGTGGTTGTTCTGTTGATGGATGGTGACCGATATGAGTTCGAGGGCGTGTGCCGCGGCGAGATAGGCCGGCAACGAGAGGGTAGCAAGGGCTTCGGCTATGATCCGATCTTCTATCCCGAGGGCCACTCTGTTACTTTTGCCGAGATGTCCATGCAGGACAAGAATCTGATCAGCCATCGTGGCAAGGCAGTCCGTCAGTTGGTCAAATATCTCGCCTCCATCGAAGAGAAGATAGTCTGAAGGTGTAATTACAGAGTGGGTCACCACTCATAATAATATATATTGCCCCGACCGAGTCAAATGCTCGGTCGGGGCAAGTTCTTTATTGCGTCTATAGCTTCAATAGTTCCTATAGTTCCTATAGTTTCTATAGCATCTATCGTTATCTATAGCCTATTCTATCACTTCACCTGGAGGGTGATGACAGAGTGGGCTGGGATGGTGACGGTGAGGGTGCCATCCTTCTTGGCCTTGTAGTCCTTGAAGGCCTGTGGTTGTACGTCGTTGGCATGGCCGAAGTCATTGTAGGCGTGCACATCCTTGGCAGTGAGAATCTCGGCAGATAGGATATTGGCCTTCTTCAGACCATCTATAGATACGGCTACGGTGTGAGTCTTGGCTACATCGAGGTTGGAGAGGCTCAATGTGATGACGCCATCCTTGACCGAGGCAGACTGAGATACTACAGGTACCTGTTCGCGGTCATTGACGCGAATCTTCTCGCAGGTCAATTCGCCTGGCACGAACTTGCCCTCCTTGTGGGCATTGTACATGCGGAAGATGTGGTATGTAGGAGTCAGCACACATGGGTCAGATGGATTCTTCTCATTGGTCAATATCATGGACTGCAGTACGTTGACGACCTGTGCAATGTTGGCCATCTTGACGCGGTCCGTATATTTGTGGAAGATGTCCAGCGATGAAGCTGCAATCACGGCATCGCGCATGGTGTTCTGCTGATAGAGCCAACCTGGGTTGGTGCCTGGTTCAACGTTGTACCATGTACCCCACTCGTCGAACATGATAGCGACGCGTTTCTTGGGGTCGTACTTGTCCATCACGGCACAATGCTTGCGGATGATGTCCTCAATCTCGAGCGACTTCGATACAACCTCGTAGTACTGCTGGTCGGTATAGTTGAGGGCAGACCCCTTCTTGCCCATAGGGATGCCGGTCACAGGGTCATCCTCCGTGCCCCAGTCGCGTACGGCATAGAAGTGAACGGAGATGCCGTCCATGTTGTTGCGGCACTCGCGCATGGCTACGTCCATCCAGTGTGTGTCGCCTGCGTTGGCGCCCGATGCAATGCGGAACAGGCGGTTCGAACCGTAGTTGCGGGCATAGGTGTTGTAGCGCTTGTAGAGATTGACGTAATACTCAATCTTCATGTTGCCGCCGCAGCCCCATGACTCGTTGCCCACGCCGAAGTACTTGACGTTCCATGGTTTCTCGCGGCCGTTCTTGCGGCGCAGTTCAGCCATGGTGCTGTTGGTGTCACTGTTCATGTACTCGACCCACTTAGCCATCTCCTCGACGGTGCCTGAACCTACATTGCCCGATATGTATGGCTCGCAACCGAGCATCTCGCACAGATTGAGAAATTCGTGCGTACCGAACGAGTTGTCCTCGACGGTGCCGCCCCAGTTGGTATTGACCATACGTGGGCGCTGTGACTGTGGTCCGATGCCATCCATCCAGTGATACTCGTCGGCGAAACAACCGCCTGGCCAACGCATCACAGGAACTTCGAGTGCCTTGAGTGCCTCGAATACATCCTTGCGATAACCCTCAACGTTGGGGATGTTGGAGTCCTTGCCAACCCAGATGCCGCCATAGATGCAGCGTCCGAGGTGTTCCGCGAACTGGCCGTAGATCTCCTTGGGGATGACAGTCTCGGCCTGATTGGGGTGCAATGTGAGTTGCACGTCCTGTGCATTGATTGAGCATACAGCGGCCACGCTGAATGCTGCAGAAAGAAGTAATTTCTTCATTTCGTGATAAAAGCGATTTTAGGAATGAAAAAATGAAGGGGAGCGAACCAAGGTCGTCCCCCTTCATATATTGAAAATCAGGTTGGGGATAAACGCTGAGTTCCGTTCGGTCAGGAACGTCGTTTAGCGCTTGAATACATATACCTGGAAAGACTTGGCAGGAATGGAGATTTCCTGGGTGTCTTTATTCAGATACTCCGCCTTAGGCATGATCTTGCGAGGGTTGTCGAGGCTGTTCTCGTCGTCCATGCGAGGAGAAGAGAGGGTGATCACCTTGATAGAAGAGTATCCGGCCTTGATGTCCTTGGACTTGCCGCTCCACTTCAGGTCAATGCTCTGCTCACTGTTGCTCACGTTGGCTACCTTCAGGATGACAGCCTTCTCTTTCTCGTCCCAACATGCGGTGGCAAAGAGTCCATCCTGTCCGTCCTGGCCAGCGATAGGTTTCTTCTCCATGGAGCACTGCAGTACGTTGCTGCCCTTGTACAGTCCGTAGAGTTGCTGTACGTAGTAGCTGACGGTCTTGAACATCTCTGTGTTGTCGTACCAGATCATGTCTGGACGCCACTGCCAACCCTTGACGTGAGCGAAGAGAGGTGCGTATGTGCACATGTGGACGATGTCAGCATTGCGCTCGAAGCCGGTCATGAAGGCAGCCTCGTAGAGTGATGTCTCGAAGTGATTCCACTTCTTGCCCTTGCCGTGGCAAGCATATTCGCCGGCGAAGACCTTCGGACCCTTGCGGTCATAGCTGTCGTAACGCAGTGCGCCGCAGTTGATAGGGTTGCCGTCGCGGTCCTTGGCCTTGCCCAGGAACCACTCTTCATTTCTGTAGAAGTGCTCGTCGTAGAGATCTACGCCCAGTTCCTTCATCTTAGGCTGGAGCAGGTCGAACTTCCATCCCTCCGAGTCAGGACCGGTAGTGCCGATGTACTTGATCTCAGGATGCTTCTCGGACAAAACTTCCATGAAACGCTTCAGACGGACCGTGAATGCAGGATTGTCCTTCTCGTCCCACTGTTCGTTGCCCACGCCGAGGTAGTGCATGTTGAATGGTGCTGGGTGGCCCATTTCTGCACGCAGTTTGCCCCAGGTAGTTGTGGTGTCACCATTGGCGAACTCAATGAGGTCGAGGGCGTCCTGGATGTATGGGTCGAGGTCCTCGACAGCTACGTGCACCTTCTTCTCATCGCGGATGCTGTTCTGGAACTGGCAAGCCAGACCGCAGCTGATGACAGGCAGAGCCTCGCAACCGAAGTCCTCGCACAACTGGAAGTACTCGAAGAAGCCGAGGCCGTAGCTCTGGAAATAGTCAGGGTACAGACGATGACCGAAGGTGTAGTGCCAGCGGTTCTCGTTCAACGGACGGTTCTCGACTGGACCGACCGAGTTCTTCCACTGATAGCGGGTCTGGAGGTCAGTACCCTCGACGATACAGCCGCCTGGGAAACGGAATACGCCTGGTTTCAAGTCGGCCAATGCCTGAGCGAGGTCCTTGCGCATACCATTCTCGCGACCCTTCCAGGTGTCGGTAGGGAAGAGGCTCACATGCTCGATGTCCGTTACAGCCAGACGTTGGCCGCGTACATTGCGCAGGAAGATGCGGAGCAACAGGTCCTGCTGCGACTTGCGCACCTTGATTTGGCCAGTATATTTCTTCCATTGGGTACCCTCGATGGTTACGTTGCAGCTGGCCACCTCTTGTGTCTCGCCCATCGAGTCTGGGTCAACGAGTTGTACATTGAGCACCGATGTGCCGCCCTGAGGGCAACGTGCCCAGACGGAGAAGCGGTAGGTAGCGCCCTCCTTGACCGATATTCCGAAGAAACCTGTGTTCTCCAGTCCTGTATGCTTGTGTGCATGTCCGGCATAGCCGAGGCGTACATAGTGGGGATTCTTGTCGAATGGGCCATCGTTACGAACCTCTACATTGCCGAATGAGTTCCAGCCCATCAGTGCCTGAGGGAACTCGAACGAACGGTTCTTGACCATCTCGGCGTAGAGACCGCCGTCGGCTGCATAGTTGATGTCCTCGAAGAAGATTCCGTACATGGTGTTCTGTATAGGAGCACCTTTCTTACTCACGTTGATGTCAAATACATGGTCTGCCAATGCTGTAGTCGCTAAGGCGGCAGCCAGGGTTAAGGTAAGTACTTTTTTCATATTATGTTATAAGAGGTAATTTTAATAGAGGCAGTTCTTCAATGAAAAAATGTTTGGGTTGTAGAAAAAGATGAATAGGTAAAAAAGAATAAGTTAAATACGTTAGTTCCGACTGTCGGGTCAAACTACACTACTCATTACCCATTACTCATTACTCATTATCCATTACTCTCTACTCTCTCTCAATACTCTTCGCTCTCGACAAAGATGTCTTCGGGGTATTCGATTTCTTCCAGGAAGAGGCCTTTGGCTGGAACCGAGTCTCCGGCAGTGCAGCGGTCCTTGCGTTCGATGATTTGTGCAAAATCCTGAATAGTGATTTTGTGTCGGCCCACTTGAATCAGAGTGCCCACGATGGCACGAACCATATTGCGCAGGAAGCGGTCCGCCTTGATAGTAAAGACGTAATCGTAAGCCCATCCGGTAGGCATCTCCTTGGGCGATGCTTGCCAATAGGCCTCCATGATGTTACAGATATTCGTTTTGGTGTCGGTGTGCAGTTTGCTGAACGAGGTGAAGTCCTGGTAGCAGAACAGTTTGGCACAGGCGTGGTTCATCAGTTCAATGTCCAAAGGCTCGAACATCCGCATCACATATCCGCGGTTGTACATCGGTTTGTGGTTCGATATATAGTAGCGGTATGTGCGGGAGATGGGCGAGAACCTGGCGTGGGCATCGTCCTTGACCGGTACGATGCGCTGAATGACGATGTCCTCGGGTAACACCTGATTCAGTTTGAAGGTGAGTGTCTGCAGTTCCTCGGGTGTGTATGTGATGGTCTCGTGACGCTGTTCCGATGTCGGGACAGCCCCCTCCGTCGTCTCTTCGTCGGGACGAGCAGCATCGGCATCGGCAGCATCGGTCTCAACCACAGGAACGGCAAAGTGTGCTACCATCTGCGAAGCGTGTACGCCGGCGTCGGTACGTCCGGCGCCCACTATGAAGACCTTGCGGCGCAGCAGCATAGATAGTTTCTCCTCGATGGTCTGTTGTACCGTCACGGCATCCGGCTGAGACTGCCAGCCGTGATAGTTGGTACCGTCGTATTGCAGGTAAATAAAGTATTTCATAGTGGGATTGGTTTTGTTCGATATCCCTGCACTGCACGCCGTGTGTGGGGCAGCAGTGCAGGGGTTATGTCCAATGTAGTGTCGAGTGGGAGAGAGGGTCGATTACTCCACGCGGCGAGCGCCATCGCCGATGACTACAGGAATGATGACAGGCTGCTTGCCGTACTTGGCCTCGAATTTCTTGACCACGGTAGCGGTGAACTTGTCATACAGATTGTCCTTGACCAGGTTGATGGTGCAGCCGCCGAAGCCGCCGCCCATGATGCGTGAACCGGTTACACCGCACTGGCGAGCTACCTCGTTCAGGAAGTCCAGTTCCTCGCAGCTTACTTCGTAGTCCTGGCTCAGACCCTTGTGGGTTTCGTACATCTTCTGGCCGACGGTCTCGTAGTCACCCTTCTCGAGTGCCTCGCAGACTGCCAGTACGCGGTCCTTTTCGCCCATCACGAAGTTGGCGCGACGTATATCGACCTCGTTGCAGTCAGCCTTGACGCCCTCTATCTGTTCCCAGGTGCAGTCACGCAGGGTTTCGGCCTTGATGCCGTACTTCTTGTTGATGGCAGCCACGACGTTCTCGCAACTCTTGCGGCGGTCATTGTATGGCGAACCAGCCAGCTCGTGCTTCACGCAGCTGTTGACCAATACCAGGCGGTAGCCCTTAGGGTTGAATGGGAAGTACTCAAATTCGCCGCTGCGGCAGTCCAGGCGCATCAGTTTGCCTGCCTGTCCGTGTACGCTGGCGAACTGGTCCATGATGCCGCAGTTCAAGCCCAGGTAGATATGTTCGGTTGCCTGGCCGACCTTGGCCATGTCCATCTTGCTCACCTTGTTGTGGCCGAAGAGGTCATTGATGGCAAAGGCAAAGCAGCTCTCCAGTGCGGCGCTGCTCGACATGCCTGCTCCCAGAGGTACATCGCCGGCGAAGGCTGTATCGAAGCCCTGTACTTCAACGCCGAGTTTCATCATCTCGCGTGCCACGCCGAAGATGTAGCGGAAGTGGCTGGCGCTTGGACCCTTCTCATCGTCCAGGTCAAACTCGTCATAATCTTTCAGGTCTATGCTGTATGCTCTGATGGTACGGGTGCCATTCGGTTTAACCTCGGCTACCATGCCTTGCTGCACGGCGCCGGGAAAGACAAATCCGCCGTTGTAGTCGGTGTGTTCTCCAATCAGGTTGATGCGGCCTGGGGCAGCATATACGGTGCCAGTACGGCCTTCGAAATGTTTCGCAAAGCGCGAACGTACGATATTGAGATCCATAGTAAAAGGTATTTTATTGGGGGGTGTTACAGGTTATAGGCTTAATAAGTAGTTGTTCAAAATTAATTTATATAATCCGTAGGTTGTTCTAATTACTATCTTTTTCACTCTTGGGCGCATCTTTCAGCTTTGCCCTCAGGCACAATGACTACATTGCGCCATCGGCCAAACCAGAAATCTGCATCCCAATAGAAGAAAAATATAGTTAATTAATTTTGAACACCTACTTAAAAAGTAAGATAAAGGAATTGTATAAGATATAGGAAGAGACAAAAGGGTGTCCCTCACTCTTTCTATGAAATAAGCCCACGGCAACCCTCATTGATGAGAGCTGAGGTGGGCTTCATAGTTTCCTCAAAGAACCTCAATATATCGAGTCGATATAGTCCCGACGTGGGGATCAGAGGCCGACTGGATTACTTCTTGAGGTACTCAGCCATAGCAGCGGCGTTAGCAGCCTGCTCCTTGCTGGGCTTGTTGAACGCAGTGTGGAATCCGAAGACCTTTCTGCGCTTCTTCTCTGACTTTGCCATTTTTAAATAGTTTATTAATTATTATTTGATGATTGTTGTCTATTTGTAGCGATACCGTTTATTTCGTACCGAATTTATATACGGCTACCGAACGGTATGTCTCACCTGGGGCCAATGTGGCTTGCTCGAACTCAGGATGATTAGGTGAGTCTGGATGCTTCTGGGCTTCGAGGCAGAAGGCCGAGCGCCTTGGGCAGGTAGTGCCGTTGATGGCAGCAAAACCATTGAGCCAGTTGGCTGTATATAACTGTACGCCTGGTTCGTTGGTGTACATGGTCAATGTGCGGCCCGATGCTGGGTGCTCAACTGTGCAGAAGAGAGTCTCACCCTGGGCATTGACGTTGCCCTCGTTGCCACGCACGCAGAAGCAGTGATCGTAGCCAGCTCCGTTGCGGATCTGCTCGTCGTCGGCGTCGATTCGCTCGCCCAATGTATGTGGCATGCGGAAGTCGAATGGAGTGCCCTCTACCTTGGCGCGACCGCCCAGTGGGATGCAGGTGGCATCTACAGGAATGAACTCGTCGCTCTGCATCGTCATCACGTGATCGGTGATGACAGGTGCGGGTTGTCCGTCGGTCAGACCAACCAGGTTGAAGTAACTGTGGTTGGTCAGGTTGCACAATGTGAGTTTGTCCGTCGTGGCCTTGTATTCAATGCGGATGGCATTGTCTTCGGTCAGGCTGAATGTCACTTCGCAGGTCAGTGTGCCGGGGAAACCCTCCTCGCCGTCAGGACTGACGTAACCGATGCGGAGCGATTGTGCAGTGTGCTCCAGTACGTCCCAAACCTTGTAGTGGAAACCCTTCATGCCGCCGTGCAGGCAGTTGGGAGCCTGGCTGAGTGGCAACTGGTAGGTGTGTCCCTGCAGCGAGAACTGGCCTCGGGCAATGCGGTTGCCATATCGGCCGATGGTGCATCCGAAAGTAGGTTCCGGTGCGTGTGTGAGCGTTTCTATATTATCGTAGCCTAATACTACGTTGGCCAGGTGGCCGTTGCGGTCGGGCGCCATGACAGAGATGATGGTGCCTCCATAGTTGCTGATGCACACCTCCATGCCTTGGTTGTTTTGCAGGGTATAGAGGGCGGTATTCTTGCCATCGATGATGGATTCAAACCTCTTAGGGTCCAGACCGGATTTAGTCATAATATACAAACTTAGTGCCGCAAATTTAGTATAAATTATTGATTTGTCCAAATAATATACGCCAAAAAATAGGCTCTGTATATTAAAGCACGACTTTTTGGCAACCAAAGTTGCCCTTTTGCTGCATAAAATGCTTCCATTTGTGCAAAAAAATGAAATAACTTCACTAAAATTTTTTCGTCTCCTAAATCTTCTTATCTTTGCGATGTTGTGCCCCTCTTCAGCATTGAACCTGCATGGGTAGTATGCCCGATTGCCCGGTACGAATGTCGGAGAGCACATCGTAATCAGTCCATTGTATTTGGTACTAGGTCCTTTGTACTTAGTCCTTAGTCACTTTGTACTTAAATTTGTTGTAAATCAATTTTTAATATTGTAATATGATTTCATACGTATTCCCGGGACAAGGTTCCCAGTTCGTAGGTATGGGCAAGGAGCTGTACGACAGCAATGCCCAGGCAAAAGAGTTGTTCGAAAAAGCAAATCAGATACTTGGTTTCCGCATCACCGACTTGATGTTTGCCGGAACCGAAGATGATCTTCGTCAGACCAAGGTTACACAGCCAGCAGTATTCCTCTGCTCAGTTATTCCAGCCATCGTAGCCGGCATCAAGCCCGATATGGTAGCAGGTCACAGCCTGGGCGAGTTCTCGGCTCTGGTCCTGAGCGGTGCCCTTTCGTTCGAGGACGGTCTGAAGTTGGTCAGCCAGCGTGCACAGGCCATGCAGCAGGCTTGCGAGCAGAACCCAGGCACTATGTCTGCCATCATCCGTCTCGCCGACGAGCAGGTTGAGCAGATCTGCGAAGCTACTCCTGGTACCGTCGTTGCAGCCAACTACAACTGCCCTGGCCAGATCATCATCTCCGGTGCACTCGAGGCAGTAGAGGCAGCCAATGCCAAGATGCTTGAGGCAGGTGCCAAGCGTGCTATGTTGCTCAAGGTTGGAGGCGCCTTCCACTCTCCACTCATGGAGCCAGCCCGCGCTACATTGGCCAAGGCTATCGAGGCTACCGAGTTCCACACTCCATCTTGCCCTATCTACCAGAACGTAGATGCTCAGGCTCATACCGATGCAGCCGAGATCAAGGCCAACCTCGTTGCCCAGCTTACCTCTCCTGTACGTTGGACCAAGTCTGTACAGAACATGATTGCCGCAGGTGCTACCACCTTCGTCGAGTGTGGTCCTGGTGCAGTCCTGCAGGGTCTGATCGGCAAGATCAGCAAGGAGGTCGAGGCCAAGGCTCTGGCTTGATTCGTAGTTATATAGTTGAGCCTGTCGTGATGCCGCAGGCATAGGCAGGTTTGTCTTGATATGATAGAGGGGCTTCCGCTTGGGATGGCCCCTTTATTTTTTCAATTCTTCATTTCCCAAGGAAACAACCAATAAACGGGGATTAAATTGAGGTCCCTCTTAACTTGTTCCAATTCACATTTTTTTAGTTATCATGAGACACTTTTCGGTCTTTACAGGTGCCCTCGTGGGCGCAATGATGTTCTGTGCCTGTCACGATTCGCGTGAGTATTGTGAGGCAGATTCGGTTACTTATTCCTTCAATGTATTCGGTGTTACGCAGGGTTCCATCGACGAGATTTCGACCCGTGCCGTCGATCCTATCTACAGCCTCCTGGTGATGGATGTGGTCGATGGCAAGTGTGTACAGCAGATAGCCCGAGAGCAGTTGCCCAGCAGTGAGGCGCTGTCCGAGGTCCAGTTGCCCCTCACTTCCGGCAAGCATCAGGTCTATTTCCTGTGCAGTGCCAAGCCCTGGTCATCGGTCAATGCGGAGCAACTGCAGGTCCATTGGACCGAACAGGATGGTGCACTGGGCGATGTCTGGAGTGCTATGGTCGAGGTCGATGTAGTGGGACGCAAGGCGGATGCACAGCAGGTGCAGCTGGATCGTGCTGTGGCCTATGTCCGTACTACCATTGACGATGCCCTGCCAGCAGGTTTGACCCAGTTCCGTCAGGTGCTGAATGGCGGCAGTTGGACATTCGACCTGCCTACGCAGTCGGGTGGCGTGGCACGGCAGGTTGTGCACGATGCCTCGGTCCCCACTTCGGTGATAGGTAAGCAGGGTGTGAGCATCGGTATGTACACCTTCGTGCCGGATGGCGCTACGCAGGCTCTCAGTTATACCCTGACTGCTTTCGGTTCCGACCAGGTGCAGATTCAGACATACACCTTCGATGCAGTACCGCTCACTATCAATCAATATACCAATTATCAGGGTACCTATTTCGACGTCAAGACTCACTTCGGGTTGACGCTGCAGACCGATTGGGCAACCCCTACGGTGATACAATTTTAATCAGAAGTAACATGCAAGAAAACAAACAGCGTGCGGGCCGTAACCGAACCTTGACCTTGTCTGATGGTGAGGCCGTGGCTTTGGCTCCGGAATTGTTGACTCCCGCAGATATTGTGCCGGGGGAGATGCCTGTGGACCGCATCGTGTTCGGCGATATGCTCGATGCCCTGCATCGCCTGCCGGATGAGTGTGCCGACCTGATCGTGGTCGATCCGCCCTATAATCTGACACGCGCCTTCGGCCAACGGACTTTCCGTGCCATGCACGATGACCAGTACGAGGAGTATCTGCGCAGTTGGTTGCCCGATGTATGCCGCAAACTCAAGCCGACCGGTTCGCTCTATCTATGTGGCGACTGGAAGTGCTGTGCTGCCATGCAACGTGTGTTGGGCGAGAACCTCTCCATCCTGAACCGTATCACTTGGCAACGGGAGAAGGGCCGCGGAGCGCAGAACAACTGGAAGAACGGCATGGAGGACATCTGGTTCGCTGTGCGTGACCCCAAGCAGTATTACTTCAATCTGGAGGCGGTCAAGGTGCGCCGCCGTGTCATCGCCCCTTATCGGCAGGATGGCAAACCCAAGGACTGGGTGGCATCGGACGACGGCAATTTCCGCATGACCTGTCCGTCGAACTTCTGGGACGATATCAGTGTCCCGTTCTGGTCTATGCCCGAAAACACGGACCACCCGACCCAGAAACCCGAGAAACTCATCGCCAAACTCATCCTTGCATCCAGTCGCCCCGGTGACATGGTGCTTGACCCCTTCGTGGGCAGCGGTACCACCTGTGTAGTGGCCAAGAAACTGAACCGTCACTACCTCGGCATCGAGGCCCAGCAGGAGTATTGCCTGTGGGGTGTCAAACGCCTGCACATGGCCGACGAAGATGCCTCTATCCAGGGTTACGCCGATGGCATCTTCTATGAGCGTAACGCCAGGATGTAGAGCGACCTCAATAGGGTTACCAATAGCATCATCAATAGGGTAGTCAATAGCGACCTCAATAGGGTTATTAATAGCGTCATCAATAGGGTAGTCAATAGCGACCTCAATAGGGTTATTAATAGCGTCATCAATAGTGCTGAAAGTGCTCGTTTTTTGGCCAAGCTTGGCCAAAAAAAACGAGCACTTTCCTCATCTCTATACCCCATCTATTGGCCAATGCCAACCGAAGGGTCAGCAATGCTTCAGCGTAAGTGCAGCGTAAGACATTTTACTTACTCTCCACTTACGCTGCACTTACTTTCACCTTGTCCTCCGTTTGTGCTGGCAGTACCCTTGTCGGTCCCATGTAATACCCTTGTCGGACCCATGCAGTAGCGCTGGCAGACCTCCATCCACAGCCTGTTAAACCATGCCTCATGTCGTTGGTCGAGAAAATCATGCTTTCTGTCGAGGAAATTTGGCATTTACGCTGAGGACTCCTTACCTTTGTGCCCGAATAAACATCTATTGGTCATGAAAGAAGAATTGGCACACATCACCTCTGCAATACCGTCACCACGCGCCCCCTTCATCGGTGTGGCGCGACACCGCATACCCACCGACGGCGAGGGAGTAACCACGTTGGCGGCTTTCAGTCTGTGTCCCTTGCAATGTGCCTATTGCCTCAATCCGCAATGCGCTTCGCCCGACGGGGCACTCTTCCACTTCACGCCGCAGGAACTGTTGGAGCGGGTCAAGGTCGATGACCTCTATTTTCAGGCCACGGGAGGTGGCATCTGTTTCGGAGGAGGCGAACCCTGTCTGCGGAGTGACTTCATCGCCCAGTTTCATAGCCTCATGCCCGCCGCGTGGCACCTGTATATCGAGACGAGTCTGGCAGTAGCTCCTCACCACATCGAGACACTTGCGCCCCTCATCGACCATTGGTTCATCGATGTCAAGGACCTCCAACCCGACATCTACCGCCGTTACACTCAGCAAGATATCACGCCCTTGAAGCGTAACCTGCTACGACTGAATGAACTGGGACTGCAAGACCGTTGCACCCTGCGCCTTCCCCTCATTCCTGATTATAATGACGAGGCTCTGCGCGCCGAGAGTCAACGGCAGCTGGAAGAGATGGGCTTCTCGCGGTTCGACTTGTTTGAATATGTCGTCCGACAGAAACCTGCACCGACCCCGACACACAAATACGAGTTTTCTAATTCTATATAATTACATAACAACTATGAGAAACGGAAAGAAAATATGCGAGCACCTCAAAGTGGTGCGCAAGCAGATAGCGGATGCCAATGACATCCCCTACGAGTTGACAGAATGCACTCACCAAGGTCCATGTGCCGGAACTTGTCCCAAGTGCGAGTCGGAATTGCGCTATATCGAGAATCAGCTCTCTCTGCGTCGTGCAACAGGCAAAGCGGTTTCCCTGGTCGGTCTGTCGTTGGGTATATCGACAGCCTTTGCAGCACAAGACGTTAATATCGATACGGTAACCATCAAGACAGACTCCATGGGAACTAATATAATAGACTTAACGATGGGAGACGTGGAGGAAGACCCCGAAACCACCTTGTTTGGCTGCCTTGTGGAATCATATCCAGAGTTCCCCGGAGGAGAGAATGCTTGGTGGAAGTTCTTTAAGAATCCCTGGCATTTCTCACCTCAAACCGATAGTCAAGGACAAGAAATGACATATCGATTTGCAGGCATAGAGGAGCAATTTCCCAATTTCCAATTTCTACTCTCCCCTAACGATGAAGAAAAAGAAGATACTCTCCTGCCTTTGAAAGTGGATGATAATAAAGATCGTGTCAGAGTTTCTTTTATCATAGAAAAAGATGGTTCTGTATCGAACGTCAAGATATTGCAAACTACCGCTCAGGAATTATCCGACGAAGTAGAACGAGTCATCAAACAGATGCCGCAATGGAAACCTGGAAAATTGGGCAAGAACGTAAAAGTCAGAGCCACCATGACTCTCTCTTTCTCCAAACAAATCTTGCCGAAATTGAATATTAAATTGAAATTACAATGAACAATACGAAACTATTGTCCCAACTCCTATTATACACGGCAATTACCTTTATGACAGCCTGTTGCACAGCAATGACTGGAACTAAGGGACAAAACGATGTGCAAACTACGACGATATGTTATCCCCATAAACATACATCCTCAATAACTACACGTCTATGAGAAACGGAAAGAAAATATGTGAGCACCTCAAAGTGGTGCGCAAGCAGATAGCGGATGCCAATGACATCCCCTACGAGATTACAGAGTGCACGCACCAAGGTCCCTGTGCCGGAACTTGTCCCAAGTGCGAGTCGGAATTGCGCTATATCGAGAACCAACTCTCTCTGCGCCGTGCCGCTGGCAAGGCTGTCTCCCTGGTCGGTTTGTCATTGGGCATATCGTCGGCCTTCATGACTACTGGTTGTACGTCAGTGCCTAACAACCCCGAAATCATCGAACAGTCCGCTCCAAGCGATCCCTCGGAGACAATACAAGGAATGATGCTGCCGCCGTCCGACACTACGTCGCAAACTGCGGTGGGCGATTCCGAAGAAGTGTATGAGGACAATTACATAGAAATAGATGGAGATATTGTAATGGTGGACCCTTGTGAAGAGGCAACTTTGGGCATGATTGCCAATACTCCTGCCGAAGAGGTCGATATAGACAGTATGACCTGTTATACAGTAGTAGATATAGTGCCAGAATTCCCTGGAGGAGAACCTGCATTGATGAATTACATCAGGCAAAACATCCGTTACCAAGAATTTGCCGCAGAGTGTTGCATTCAAGGACGTGTCTATCTCTCTTTCATTGTAGAAAGGGATGGGTCTATCTCCAATATTGAGGTCCTACGCTCTCCGGCTGAAGAGTTGTCCAAAGAGGCAATCCGCATTGTCCAATCTATGCCAAAATGGAAACCAGGCGAAATAAAGGATACACCAGTTAGAACGAAATATGTTCTCCCTGTCACTTTCAAACTCGAATAGGCGATACGTCAAGATACAGAACAACCCTATTCTTGCACCAAGAATGGGGCTGCTTTTTGCCAAAACAGACCATATTTTGCAAACATTTCGGTATTTTCGTACTTTTTGGCTAAATTAGGGACCTGCGGGGTACCTGAGGCCGACCTCAAGCTCACCTCATGCCCTCCTGAGTATAAGGACATAAGTAGGTCAGCTTAGGATAAGCTACAGACGAAAAGTGTGACATTGCACAAAAAAAGTACGCAACATACGCCATTTTGGTCAAAATTGTGGATATTTACAGACGAAAAGTGTGACATTGCACAAAAAAAGTACGCAAATTAGGCCATTTTTTGGAAAAGTTAGCTATATTTGCAGACGAAAAGTGTGACATTACACAAAAAAAGTACGCAAGATGACGATAAAGAGAGACAGATACCTGAAACAGGTCATAGCCAAGAAGAAAGACGGAATGATAAAAATCATTACCGGAATACGCAGATGTGGTAAGTCCTATCTGCTGAATGTTCTGTTCCGTCAGCATCTGCTTGACGAGGGCGTTGAGGAACGTGACATAATCATGTTGGCGCTTGATGAAGACGTCAACATCCGCTATCGCAACCCGTTAGAACTTGGAAAATTTATAAGGGAGCAATGTGCCAATCAGTCTCGTTACTTCTATATCCGGTTGGACGAAGTAAAAAAGGTGAATAGCATCCCCAAACCATATCTGCCTGACAACCAAGAAGAAAAAATC
>JAILKE010000092.1 GCA_024694125.1 Bacteroidales bacterium | reverse complement strand
CTCTCAATAATGTCAAGAACAAACTCATCCATATTTTGACTGCAATGGTCAAAAATAAGCAGTTTTTTGACCCAAAGTATAAAATTTCAGCTTAAAACTAAAAATTTTGGTCAAAATGTTTGGATTTTAACATAGAAAGCTCTAAGATTCAAATGAGTCAAGAATTCTACGACCTTAAATTAGATTTATTTCAAATAGGAGAAATTAATTTTTTATGGTACGTAAGTCCAAATTTCGTTAATGCCATTGAGGAAAATGGTTTGACAGGTCTTGAATTTGAAGAATTCGATTTGTAGTTGTTTTTGGAGCAAAAACCATCCCGAATGGGTAGCTGCGTAATATTTATAACTATTAAGGAAAGTTCTAAAAATTAAGTAATGGTAAAATATTAATTTCAAGTTTCGCAAGTTGAAAAATTGTTGAGAGATTGTCGCAAAAAAGAGCACAGGGATTTCCGTATGTCGCGGAAATTTTGTAACTTTGAAGTGCTAATCAAAAAGTTCAAAAACCCTATGCTCAGCGACAAAGGTACAAACATTTTTTTCAGAAATCGGCAAGTTTTTCAAAGAAAATGATGCCACGAGTGCAATGAATGCGATAATGGACATGACAAAGGTCCTCCGGCTGTCCGAAAAGCGACTTTTCGGAGAGAAAACAGGCAAGTTAGGAACTTGCGAAACTTGAATAAATAATTTTGAATGACTACTTATCACTTTGGTTATTATTATCATTTATGCTGAAATTCAGGGTGCATAATTGCATAATATAGAGCCATCTCAAAAAAATATACTCCCCGACACATACTGTGCTGGGGAGTATTATTTAGGATATTGAAATGCCAATATCAATCTCTGCGGCCGCCCAAGATGCGGAGCAAGAAGAGGAAGATATTGATGAAATCAAGATAGAGCGAGAGAGCACCGATCAAGGCAATCTTGCGGACATTGTCATCAACCTGGTCACCATAACTGTAGATGATTTCCTTGAACTTCTGCACGTCGTACATGGTCAAGCCGCAGAAGAGAGCTACACCGACATAAGAAATGATGTACTCCATCATGCTGCTGTGCATGAAGATGTTGACGACAGATGCCAGGATAATACCCCACAGAGCCATGCCAGCCACACGGCCTACGGTAGAGAGGTCCTTCTTGGTGATATGACCGTACAGAGCCATACCGCCGAAAGTGCCAGCTGTGATGAGGAATACCTGGAAGACGGACGACTCAGTATAGATCAACAGTACGGGCGCCAACCACGCTCCCATCACTACGGTATAGAGGATGTACAACAATGTAGCTGCCATGAACGAGAGTCGGTGCAACATTCCATTGAGCACGAAAACCAGAACAAGTGTTCCGATCATCAATCCATAGAATACACCGCGACCCAAGAACATCTCGGCAAACTCCCCATCGTGAACGATGCGATCGACAACCACAAACGATGAAAGCGCTGTGAGCAACAGTCCTGCAGTCATCCATAGGTACATGTTACGGTACACACTTGCGGCAGTCTCGGCCTGGCGAGCCTCCGCACTCATTGAATCGCTCTTGTACGAATAATCTTTGATGTAAGACATTAGCTATGTAAATTAAAAATTAATAATTAACAATGAAAATTGAAAATTGGAAATTGAAAAATGAAAATTGAAAGTTGAAAATTGGAAAATGAAAATTGAAAGTTGAAAATTGAAAAATGAAAGTTGAAAATTGAAAGTTGAAAAAAAACTTTCCTAAATTGGGATTAACGATTAGTCATTTTTCAATTCATTGATGACGTGCACCGTATGAACAGCGGCGAGAGCAGCTGTCTCGGTTCGCAGTCGTTGGTCGCCCAGGCTGACAGGCTGATAACCATTGGCGAGAGCCAAAGCAATCTCCTCGGCACTGAAATCACCCTCAGGACCAATCAGCACACGCACAGCAGTGCGAGGCTGGACAAGGTGTGAGAGCAACTGTCGAGGTGCATCCTTGTCGCAATGGGCAATGAACTTCTGCCCATCGAAAGGCTCCTGAACGAATGCCTTGATATCGGTCATCTCGTCCAGTACAGGCAAAGTAGCCTTGAGGCTCTGCTTCATCGCCGAGATAGCAATGCGACGCATACGGTCAGTCTTGAGTTCCTTGCGCTCGGAGAATCGGCACTTGAGCGGAGTGAACCGGTCCAGTCCCATCTCGGTAGCCTTCTCCAACCACCACTCCATGCGGTCCAGGTTCTTGGTAGGAGCTATCGCCAGCTCAACGCGGTAGGGCCAATGCTGCTCCTCCTGGACTGACTGAATCTGCAGTCCACAATGCTTGGGATGCGCCGCCGAAATGGTACAATGGTAGTAATGGCCTACTCCATCGACTACAGTCACCTCGTCGCCCTCAACGTGCCGCAAGACCCGCACTGCATGGCCTGAATCCTCGGCCGATAGCTCAGGACAAGTCTGTATGTTTTCGCTATAGAAGATGATCATAATTTATTTAGGAGTTAATGGGAGTTAAGGACCTTTGTACTTTGTCCCTTTGTACTTTGTCCCTTAGTCCTTTGTACTTTGTCCCTTTGTCCTTATCCCTGTTCTCTCTGGTGTTTGTACTCGAACAATATCCAGAAGGCGATAGCCACTACCAGGGCATATCCGGCGAAGATGAACCAGCTCATACGCCAACCGTCCAGGCTCATATATGAAGGATCGGCAGCATTGGTAAAGACGAAATGGTTGATTACCTCCTTGGCAGCCAGGGAACCCAACGTGGCACCCAGACCATTGGTCATCATCATGAACAGACCTTGGGCCGATGAACGGATAGAGAGATCGGTCTCCTTATCTACGAACAGGGAACCCGAGATATTGAAGAAGTCGAAAGCCACGCCATAGACGATGCAAGACAGGATGAAGAGCCAAACGCCTGTACCCGGGTCACCGAGACCGAAGAATCCGAAACGGCCTACCCACGCCAGCATAGCAATGAGCATAACGATCTTGATGCCGAAACGCTTGAGGAAGAATGGAATGAGCAAAATGCAGAGAGTCTCGCTGACCTGAGAGAGTGAGACGAGCAGATTGGCATTCTCGACGAAGAAGAGGCCCTTGTACTCCTCGTAGTTGCCAAACGACTGGATGAATGTATTGGCATAACCATTGGTAATCTGCAACGAGACACCCAACATGAATGAGAAGATGAAGAAGAACGCCATCTTGCGGTCACGGAACAGGCTGAATGCCTTGAGTCCCATAGCCTCGAGGATGCTCTGCTTGCTGCTCTCCCGTCCCACTGGGCAGGATGGCAACGTGAGCGAATAGGCTGCCAGAATGAGACTGAAGATGGCCGACTCAACGAACTGATAGGCTGTATTCTGGCAGAAATAGTTGGTGAGCCACATCGCACAGAGGAAACCGATAGTACCGAACACACGGATGGGCGGGAAAGCCTTGACCGTGTCGAGTCCAGCGTGATCCAGCGAACTGTAGGCTACGGAGTTGCTCAGTGCCAAGGTAGGCATATAGAACGTAATACTGCCTGTATAGGCCCAGAAGAGGGCGGTACCATTGATGTCTCCATTGGCCAATCCCGACAGACCGATCCAGGCGGACAGACCCATGAAGACGGCACTCATGAAGTGGCAGAAGGAGAGCAGACGCTGCGCCTGGACCCAACGGTCTGCAATGATGCCCATGATGGCTGGCATAAAGATGGAAACTACGCCCTGCATGGCGTAATAGTTGCCAATATCGGTGCCCAGACCTGCTGTATAGAGGTAGGCACCCATCGAAGTCAAATAAGAGCCCCATGCGGCGAACTCAAGGAAGTTCATGATGATGAGGCGCAATTTCATATTCATACGGTTTGGAGAAAACTCAAGAGAGGGAAGTTATTCAAGTTTCGCAAGTCTTCAACTTGCTCACTTTCAGTAAAAAAGGGGAGTGAAAGGGGAGTAAAAAGGTAGTAAAAGTGACGTTTGTTATCACTTTCGGGAGTTTTCAGAGGAGTTTGTATCGTCCCTTTCACTCCCCTTTTACTACTTTTTTTAGCCTTTCCTTACTCTCAACTGAAGCTTGCGAAAGTTGAGAAAGTTATATTTCTAAAAAAATGAATATGGACGACGGAGAGCCCCCGGGGGGACCATCCGCCGTCCTGTAAGTCTTTTACTGATGTGAAGGACGGAGCAAGTCATTGACCGTCTTGACAGGGTTGAATGTCTCAATAGGAACCTCGACAAACACAGTGTTCCAATCGGACATGGCGCCGTTCCACAAGCCAGGCAACTCGAGAGCCTTCAACTCGCGGCCATTCTTAGACTTGGACGAGATGAAGCCGGTGCGGGGATCCACATGCTTGAGCAGATTATATGGTTTGCCGACACGGTCACGCGTGGCACAAACCAGATCTACAGGATTGAAGTGGCTGCCCTTCTTGAACATCTCGACCGATGCTGCATCGTTCATATCAATCTGTGAAGATTCAAGAATCTGATCCTGGAACGTACCATCGGCGCTCTGAGCGATGAATGGACCACCACCAGGCTCACCGGCATTGCGCACCATACCGCACACACGGAGCGGACGATTGAGCTTCTGCTTGATGTAGATGGCCAGTTCCGTGTCGTCCAACTGCTTGGTCTCGGGATTCTTGATGAAGAGCTTCTGCTGCAGGAAGTAGAGCATATCGATGAGCTGCTCGTGGCCATACTTGCCATTCTCCAACAACTGCGTGTAACTGAAAATCTTCTGCTGCAGGCTGACCAGCACACCACCGATGATCTGCTTGTAGCGGACCGTGGTATTCTTGAGCGAATCGGGCACTACATTGTCGATGTTCTTGATGAAAATCACATCGGCCTCCTGCTCGTTCAGATTCTCGATCAATGCACCATGACCGCCTGGGCGGAAGACCAGTTGACCCTTCTCGTCACGGAAAGGCGTATTGTCCATATTGGCTGCCAGAGTATCGGTCGAAGCCTTCTGAACCGAGAAAGTGATATTGTACTTCACGCCGTAGCGCTTCTCGTAGGCTGGCTGACGCTCCTGGACCAACTGCTCGAACAGGGGCAGATGCTCAGGACTGACCGTGAAGTGCAGGTTGACCTTGCCCTCGCCATTGGCACAATATAGAGCGCCCTCGACGAGATGCTCCTCGAAAGCCTTACGCACACCAGCCGATGAACGGTGGAAAGTGAGCAGGCCCTTGGGCAACTGACCATAGTTCAAGCCCTTGTCGAGCAAGAGGTTCTCGACCACAGCCTTGTACTGGCCCTTGGCAACCAGGGCGGCTACGCCCATACCTTCGTTCTTGGTACATGCTGCATCGAGTTCGGCATAGAAGGCGAACTTCTCAATCTCAGCGAAGAACTTCTTTTCAAAATCGGTGGTAGGTACTGCATAATCGGCCGAAAGGAACTCGAACAGGTTCTTGAACATTCGGCTGGCTGCGCCCGATGCGGGCACAAACTTCAGGATGGTTTTATTAGTGGCAAGGTACTTGTTCCACAGGTCCTGGTAATAGACAGCAGCATCGTCGTCGATTGCCATGATACCATACTCCAACGAAGCGGCGCTACGCAGAGGCAGGTAGGGGAACCCCTTAGCAAACGAATCCATTTGGCTCTGTGCCTTTTCTACTGAAATGCCACGTTTGGCAAGTACTTCAAGATCTTCTTGTGTAAACATAGTAAACATTAAAAAGTGTAAGAATTAAGCATAAAAATGCGCAATCTATATGAATTTTGGTCCAAAAGTAAGGTTTTTTTCGTTACGTTGTACCATCGCATGGTTTTTTTTTATATTTTTGCAGTGTTTTTTCAAGGAAACGAGCAAAATAAGCGCTGTTTAAGGGCAAAATAGGACGAACATGACTGGTTACAAGAAGGCATTTTCAGAAGAAGAAAGAAGAAATTTGGCCGACGTAGTTCAATATCTGAACTGCGAGGCCCGACCTCTATTCGATGCAGACGAGTGGAAGCAGTTGCGCCACTACCTGCATCTCGGCATCCGTGCCCATGCCTATGACCGTGACGAACATGGCGTGAGTCTGTTGCTCCTGGCCCTGCAGTCGTGCCGGTCCGTCTATCAGGACGCCGGCTTGCGCCAGGCCACCATGGTCACGGCCCTGCTCTACCCGCTCTCCACCCACGATGCCGTACCCGCAGCCGAACTGCGCCAGGTCTTCGGCAATGATGCTGCCCACCTCATTGAGTGCATGACGCGCGTCATGCGCATGTACGATGAGCACGACCACCGGGTATCGAACCAACAGAGCGGCACGGACACCGAGAGTGCATCGGCTATGGAGGACGAGA
>JAILKE010000084.1 GCA_024694125.1 Bacteroidales bacterium | reverse complement strand
AGCTGATGACAATCACTTCTCGGACGTGCACGACATCCACGTGGAGGACATCCGCTGCGACAAGGTCAACAATGCTGCCATCGTACTGCAAGGCACCAAGGCCAAACCACTACAGAACATCTCATTCCGCAACGTCGTGGTCAAGGAATGCAAGGTTGGCTTCTCGGCCAGCAATACCGAACCCGTACAATTGCAGGACTGCCACCTGGGAGGAACCATCAACACTGCCCCATCCACAGCCTCCAAGAAGGATAAGGTATTCGACAAACCGATTCAGAATCTGTAAAATTCAGAATAAGCAAAATTTAATATCTGTAAATAAAAAAGCGCTCGTACGGGCGCTTTTTATTATATTTTTTCATGAAGGGTACCTTTTCAACAAACTGACAAAAAACTCGGAAAAAGTCCCGATTTTCAAGGTTAAAAACTCGGAAAAAGTCCCGATTTTACACCTAAAAACTCGGAAAAAGTCCCAATTATTTGTTCTTAAAAGATTAATGTTGTACCTTTGTGGCATCTAACATCAAAATATATCACCATGTTATACAGAAAGTTTGCAAGCCATATTGAGGATTTCTTGCGTCAGCAACCGAACAAGATACTGTTGGTCAATGGTGCCAGACAAATAGGCAAATCGTACCTGATAAGATATGTAGGCGAAAAACTGTTCAAGAACTACATTGAGATTAATCTGAAGTCCGACCAAGAGGGCAAGCAACATTTTGCCAAGGTCACCACCACCGAAGATTTTTACTTGCTGTTAGGTGCCATGACAGGAGAAAAGTTAGGGAAGAAACAGGACACGCTTATCTTTCTGGATGAGATACAGTGCTATCCACATTTAATGACGATGCTGAAGTTTCTCAATCAAGAGGGCCGATATACTTACATTGCGAGCGGTTCGCAACTGGGTATTGCCTTGGCTCAGACGGCTTCCGTGCCATTGGGCAGCATTTCGGTCGAAGAGATGTATCCACTCGACTTTGAGGAATTTCTTCTTGCCATGGGCTGTTCTCCCGATACCATAGATGCCATACGACAGAAGTTAAACGAAAAGGAATCTCTAACTGAATCGCTTCACGAATACCTGCTCCAACAATTCAAACTCTACCTTCTGGTGGGAGGGCTACCCGAAGCCGTCAAGCAGTTCAAGGCATCGAGAAACATTGCCCAAGTCAGAACTATACAGAAGGACATCTACAATCTCTATAGAGTAGATGCGTCTCAGTATGACGAAGAGAAGAAACTGGTGATACGCAAGGTCTATGACTTGATACCCTCCAATATGGAGAACAAAAAGAAGCGCATCATAGTACGGAATATTGATGAAGACAAGGGACACAAGCAATTCTCGGACTATTCTGCAGAATTTGAGTACCTGACCAATTCGGGTATAGCTCTTTCCGTGCAGGCTATAAGCAATCCGAAGTTTCCCCTCTTGGAGTCGAAAAGTAAGAATCTAATCAAACTATACATGAATGATGCCGGTTTGCTGACATACTTACTCTACGACAGAAATATTCATACTGTAATGGACGATGAAAAAAGCGTCAATCTCGGAGCTGTATATGAGTCGGTCGTTGCACAAGAGCTCCACGCACATGGTTTCGCCCTTCATTATTATGACAACAAGCAACGAGGAGAAGTAGATTTTCTCATCGATGACTACGACCATCTGTCAGTACTTCCCATTGAAGTCAAATCAGGAAAAGACTATAAAGTACATAGTGCCCTGGATAACTTCATCAAAACTCCCGATTATCACATCAATCAAGCTATTGTGCTGAGCAACAACCGAACCATCTACGAGGAAGAAGGCATCACCTACTTGCCAATCTACTACACCTTATGTTTACAGCGCAATTCGGCTTCGCCAGAGAGCCTAATCATACCTGAGATTCGGTTGGAGGACTGACTCAATGTTCTCGGTCCATCGCCCGGGCCGAGATCTGCTGACCAGAAAGGGTGTAGCAGTTGACGATGACCGAACCACCTCCGTGCGAGGGGACAGAGAGTGAACAGTGGTGGGTGCCCGAGGCTGAGACGTGGGACGAGAGGAGATGCCCCGAAAGCGAATAGACCTCAATGCGGGAGAGCGAACGGTCGGACTCAATGTTCAGTTGGGACGGTGCCGAGAAGTAAGTATGGACCGAGAGCCGGTCGGTGCTGCACGGCGCGAGAGAGGCACTGCCGTCGTACTGCCACTGACGGTCCAGGAACGCCAGGCGCTTGGCGAACCACTCTTTGAGAACAGAGAGCTCCTCGGCATAGGATGCAACCGTATAGGCAGCGAAGGACGAGACCGGATTGGTGTTGCCACCTCCCCATCCGCCGCCCCAGGCTCCTCCGCCCCAGGCGCCTCCCCATCCGCCCCAGTTGCCCCAACCTCCGTTATTGCCGGAGTTGCCAGAGTTGGAGACAAGCAGATTAGAATAGAGCTGGAAGTGACGCTGTTGAGCCTCGTCGAGCAGAGCAGCATGACTGTCGATAAATTGGTCAATGCTCGCCTGACTGAGCAAGGTGCGGCGCAGATAGGCATAGCGCTCACGAACGGCTGCCATGAAGGAGGGATCACCGACCAGACGCTTCCACATGGCGGGAGTGGGATTGGTATAACAGCCCTCATAGACCCACGCCTCGGTATTGTTCGCATTGCAGAAGTTGCAGTTGCCATAAGCCAGATTGTAGTCCCACACGGGACCAGCCTGCAATCGGGCATAACCGCCGGACTTGGGGTCCTTGTCCTTGTAGAAATAACTGCTGCGCTTGAATCCATCGGCATTGAGGCTCACCTCCGTATGGATGAAGTAATCGACAAACGAGGCTACGTCAATCCACTGCGCATAGCCCGTAGCAGGGTCGGTATAGTCGGCCGACTGGAAGGACTCCTCGACCTGACGGATATAGTCACTGATGTACGACATCTGGGCAGGTTGCAGATTCTTTTTCTTGGGATAATAGACCGTCCAGGTCACTGTTCCCGTTCCTCCGGAACCCCACATGGCAGGTTGTATGCCCGGTACTGTCGATGTGAAGGTGGCATCCTCCTCGTCGAAGGCATCAACACGCACGATGTAGCCGCCCGTCACGTCTCGGCCCGTGAGGTCATCCTCTTTCAGTTTGGCTATATCGACGCGCTTTTTGCCGCGCTTGATCTGTTCGCTGAGGATATATACGCCGCGGTACTCGTCATTGACCAATACCTCGCACATACGGGTGTGCGGTCCCCAGTGGCCCATCTCGTTCCAGAGCTGGAAGGCAAAGACGTCACGCATCAGCGAGATGTCATTGTACGGAGCAAGCAGTACCCAGTCACTCTCGGCAGGCATATCGAGCAACGAGACCTTGACATCAGTGCTGTCATTCAGGCGCGTCTCGAGGGTATATTTCTTCTGGTCGAAGCTGAGCGAACTGTTGCCGCGCCACTTGATACCAATAGCACCATTGTACTCCAATACGGTATCGGAGAGGCAGTTACGCTGGCCCTCTCCCCTATTATAGACCTGCATCGTACCCATCACCTTGCTGTCGGCATTGATAACCTGGGTCGTATGGATAGAGATGAGGGGCAGATTGGACGAAAAGTCATTGTCCACCGGCGCTGCCATTCCGGTCGTCGCAAAAAGCGTGAGTGCCGGCATCACTGCCAGCACATCACTGAATACACACTTATTTAACATGAAGAAAGTCTAGGGATTTACTATTTATTTCTATTTACTATTTACAATTTATTTGAAAATTTAATTATTGGGCTATTTCCCAACCAATTGGTTTTTCAATTTTCAATTTACTGAATTGTCAATTTGGTCGAACCCTCAGCCTTGCGGATGATGTTGACGCCAGGTTGCAGACGGGACTGACGAACGCCGTCGATGCTGAATATCTGCGATTCAGAGGAATCCGACTTGAGGCAATCAATGCCAGTGAGGGCCTGCTGAATATCTACATCGGCAATGTCAGTCTTGAAGTCATCGAGCGACTCCGTATTGCACACGTTGCAGACGGCGAGTTTGTAACCAGGCTCGCAGGCATAGATGTAGAGGGTATGCTGACCAGCCTCGTAGTGCTTGCCGAAAGCGGTCTTGTCGGCCGAAGAGAGCAGAGCGTAGAGGTTCTTCCATGCCCAGGAGCCCTTGGTATTGGCGCCGTTAGCCTTGTAGGCTGCACCCTCATCGACCGAGATATAAACAGCATCGGCCGAAGTCTTGGCACAATTGACATAGGCATAAGGGAAATAGTCACCAGCTGTGGCAATCTCGAACGAGAACTTCAATGCCTGGCTGCGGTCAGGGCACTCCTTGTACTTGGCAGCATTGGTAGCACAGGCAATGGTGCTGACAGGTGCACCCTCCTCGGCCTGCATGGTCCAGTCGGCAGCCGATGCAGGAGTCATGTCCGATGCCTGACCCCAGTTATAGACAGGGACAGGTTTGTTGTTAGGGAGCAATGGAGCTTCGCCTGTACCCCACCAGTCCATCCACTGACCGAGTTCTTCGAGCGGAGTGGCACGTTCGCCACCCTCCTGATAGAATGGTGCAATCTGCACATTGTCCGTAGCAGCCTCCTTGCCGAGCAGGAAGCGGTCAATGAAAGCCTCAACCTCGGGGTACTGACTCTCGGGCAACTGGCAGTGACCGTGACCATTGACGATAGAATAACCGCAACGGTCAGCAATACCGTACTGCTCCCAGACCTTGCGCGCAGCAGCCATCGAGACATAACCCGAACCGTCCGCCAACCAACGATAATCAGGATTGCCCAACATCAACAGGGCACGAGGACAGCACATGGCGGCCAACTCGTGATGATCGTATGGGAGATAGAAGGTATTGTCCTTGGCAAAAGTCTCTTTGAGGCTCTGCATGAACCAGCTGTAATCAGTATTGTCAAGACCTTCCCACGACTCCTCCTTGGTATAATCGCGATTGTGCACACGGGTAGTACGCCATGCGGCTGCACCACCACCGCCAGGTTCCTGTGCAATGGTCAGAGCGACGCGTTCGTCGAAAGCACCACAGAAGAGAGCCATCTTGCCGGCATACGAGCAACCAGAGCAGCCGATGTGAGCCATATCAATCTTGGTCACTTCGGGGCCGAGTTTCTGCAGACCGTCCAGTATACGGCTGAAACCCCATGCCCACTCGCTGTATGCGCCATTGGCCGACAGGTCTGGATAGAGTTTGTCAAATGGATAGGTACCGCGCGAACCGGAACCGCCGAACTGCGAATAGCCATTGACCTGACTCTCGGCATAGTTGCAGGTAGCGATGTTGCGGCTGGAGAAGAACTGGCTGGGCAGCGAGTTGTTGCTGGTGCCGATCATCAATGGATAGGGAGCCTCGCCGCCCTTAGGATAATTGATGGTGATGGTCTGCGTGAGGGTTGCGCCATTCATGCGGGTAATGACGGTCAATGTGTTGCCGTCCATGCTTGCCTCGATGCTGTCCATAGGGACGATGGGCTTGGTTCCAATCTCGTAGTGCTCAATCTCGCGCTTGATCTCGCCACGGCGCTTGGTCCAATCCTTGAACTCCAAGGCACGTGCTGAACCGTCCGAGAACTCGAATGGGTCGGTGAGCGGCTCGATGTAAGGGAGTTGTTCGAAAGTGGGGAACACGGGATCGGGCAATGTGGCTGCGGTGTTCTCTACGTCATAGACCAAAGGTATGTCTTGTGCCTGCAAGGCAATGCCACAGGCCAAAGAGCAAAGGGAAAATAAAAGCTTTTTCATAAGATATTATTAAGGAAAAATAATTGTTTGAGGTGATAAAGGGAATCAACGACGGACCCTCTTGACCGTCTGGACTGAGCCATCGCTCAGATGCTGTTTGAGGATATAGAGTCCCCGTGGAGCACGGTCCAGACGTTGGCCCGTCAGACCATAATACTCACGATGAGCAGCAACATCATCTGCGATGGTGCGCAGACCTGCTGCCGAACCGGTCAGACGCTCGATGCTCTTGTAGTGCAAGGTGACATCATCGCCCTGATACTGGACATAGACGCGGAGATAGTCCTCGGTGATGCCTGGCGAAGTGTAGGTGGTACTACCCTCCGGAATGGCATACTCGTAGGTGGTATCGTCTCCATCGTCCAATACACAGACCAGCGACATCCCCTTGGGCATAGGCTGGGTAGTGGTGATGCGGAACTGATGAGCCGTACCCATATCCACCACGCCATTGTACAGTCCGACTATTCCCTTGCAGGGACCTGCGAACTGGACGTCGGCCTCATAGACAGGGTCCTGGGCGACCCAGTCGGGCGATGCCTTCCAACTGTCGTTGCGGATATTGTGCGAAATCACCTCGTTGCCATCTTCGTCGATGAGCACTGCCTCGGCAATGGTGACCGATATCTTGTCGCTCTGGGTATATTGCACGGCGAACTCCGTACAGATGGGATCGTCCTCGAAATTACCCTCCTCATCGACCTCGGCAAACTCCCCTTCGACGAGTACCTGATTGGCATCGAACGTGATGTAGGGTCCACCGTAGTTGGAGGCAGAATAGGCATTGCGCGTGAAAAGTTGAACTACGCCCTTCTCGCCGAAGCCACGCTGTAACTTGACGCGGAAAGCGGGAAAATCTATCGTGCTGAATGGTGACTGCCACAGACGGATGTCCGCCCACTGACCCTCCAGGGTAGCAGTAGCGGGATAGTCCGTGCGCACCGACCCATCGGCATTGAGTACAGCCGCAGCAAAGTCCGCCGTGATGGGCAGCGCCTCGCTGGTCTGTGCCTGCACACCTATTGCAGTGAGGCTCAATGCCAGGATGATTGAAAAAGATTTCATAATATTGATCAATTACAGATTACTAATGACGAATTACGGTTTGTCGGGTCAATAACCCCTTAAACATTAACCCATAAACATTAAACATTCAAAAAAAGGCAAGCCCGGCCCTAAACCGGGCTCACCGTTGAGAAATAAGGTTTGAGTTATCTGTAGATTACCTTGCCAGTCCGGGCCGAACCATCGGACATAATACGACGTACTATGCAGAGGCCGGACTGCGGATTGGCCACACGTACACCAGAGATATTGAATATTTGAGCACACACAGTGGTCCGAGCATCATTGAGCGAGTGCAGGGCGCTGGTATATTGGCCAATGAAAGCCTCGCGCAATACGCTCTTGACATATACCTGACCATCGGCAGCAGTGCCTTGCAGGGCCAATACATCGTATGGCTCGTTGATGTAGATGACCAGGGTATCGGTACCGCGACCCTCCTCAATGACTGAGACCGGAGTCTCGCCCTTGCGGCAGATAACCTTCACGTCATCGGCCAATGGGCTGTCGGTGATGAAAGTATAGCGATGATAGGTTCCAGCAGCAACATCGGCCGAGTAGGCACCGAGCCAACAGTCGGCTGCACTCCAACTAACATAACCGGCAAAGACAGGATCCGTGGCGGTAGCTGCGAGCGAAGTGATGGTGGCAGGATTCCAGCCAGTAGCTTTCAGGCCATTGGTCGATACAACGTTCTCATCTTCGTCTATCAGATATACGTGTTCGATGACAACCGGGACTGCCGAACCGGTAGTGTTCTGCAATGCCAACTCGGTGATAGTGAGGTCTTCGCCCAATGCGTCTGCATCGAACGTAAATGACAGAGTCTTGCCACCGTCCAGCAGTTCGACTCCCTCAGCAGCAGCCCACTCGACATAGGTTCCGCTGTATGCAGCAGCCTGCTCGGCATTGCGGTAGTAAACGTGTACCTCGCCATTCTGAGGAGCCTCGCGCAGAGAGACGCGGCAGGCTACATAGGTAGCAGCGTCAAACGAGCCGTCGTACAACTTGACATCGCCCCAGTTGCCCGGGATGCTGACCAGGGCTGGCAGGCCGTTGGTCTCGGTAGTGATGTTCGGATTGACTATCTCAGCGCCATTGTCCGATATCAGCTGCAGGGGTTCCTTGGTAGGATACTCGATCTCGACGTCCGTGAGCGTGCCGGTAATGACCTCGCGCTCCACCGATGTAAAGTGTACGGTGAGAGGCATCTCGGCATCTCCGCCATAGGTGAGATAGAGGCGCTCATAGGTGGCAGGAATGCTGACCGAGAATGCGTTGGTACCCTTGCCCTCGCGCTTCATATAGACCTTGTCCGGGTCGCTGTACGAACCATTGCGGCAGAAGGCATCAAATCCCTCGGGCAGCGGGTCGGTAGTGTGGAAGGTTACCTTGTGGTAGGTGCCCTCCTCGACAGTGCCGCTGTACATACCCAGGTAGCCACCCACCTGCGACCATACGACATCAGCCTCGTAGAGTTGTGGCTTGATCTCGGTGATGGTAGCTGGATTCCAGCCGGTAGCTTTCAGTCCATTGGTAGGAATGACGTTCTCATCCTCGTCGATGATGCTGACATCCTCAATGACCACTGTGACCGAGTTGCTGGTCATGTTCTGCAACGCCAGCTCGGTGATGGTGAGGTCTTCGCCCAATGCGTCGGAACTGAAAGTGATGGTCAATGTGCGGCCATCCTCGGAGAGCACCGCATTCTCGCTCGATTTCCACTGTACGTAGGTGCCGCTATATGCAGCAGCCTGGTCGGCATTGCGATAATAGACCTGAACGGTCTCTTCGGCAGGAGCTTCGGCCAATGTAACCGAACAGCCCACATAGGTAGTAGCGTCCAATGAGCCGTTGTAGATCTTGACATCGCCCCAGTTGCCAGGAATGGTCACCTGTGCGGGCAGGCCATTAGGCTGTGTCTTGGCATTAGGATCAATCACTCTTGCACCGCCATCAGCGGCCAAGATCAGTTTCTCTGTCTCTGCATTGGCCGTCAGACCGAATGCCAACAGGACAGACAAAAGAGTAAAACACTTTTTCATAGGAAAACAGTTTTAAAATTAAGGATATGGTATTATAAAAGGAAGTGACAGGGAAGTGACAAAGAAGTGACAGGGAAGTGACAAGGACAATACAAGATTCTGCACTTGAACTGATTGAAACTCTCCACTACATATTGGGGTCAATCATCCCGAGGGCGTCAATCGCTACGGTGTTGCTGTTGGAGAGCAGCGCCTGGACGACGGGCATGCAGCAGATAGGATTGCTGCTGTAAGTCTGCGCCACCCACTCGTAGGCCAGGGCACGGAGCGACAGGTGCGGGTCCCACGCCAGACGGGCGAAAGCATACCAGTTGGCGGAACAGAAGGGCGACTCGAAGGGTTGGTCCAAACCCTCCAGGACCACGCCGTCCGCAGCGGTCAGAAGGGAGCTCCATGTGGCGGGTTTGTACAATAATGAATCTGTCCCTCCGACGGCGGTCGATAGATGAATGAGCGACAGGGCATCGAGGTCCGAAGGCTCATAGAGCGTCATACCGTAGTCGGCACAGAGGCGCGACACGTAGGCATCAGACCGGTCAGAGACTATGCCGTTCAGCCCGACCGAGGCTGCAGCCTGCACGAAGGGACTCCACTGTCCCTCCAGCAGTTCAGCCGGCACTACGACCAGTCGCAGCTTGTAGGCAGGCACCTCGCTCAGACGGGAGGTATGTGCCATGAGCCGGCACAGACAGACGTCGTCCATAGCCTGGGCACGCAGCAGGTGATAGGCGCCGTACATCAGTCCACGCGGCGTGACTGCGGTCAGTGTGACCGATGTATCACAGCGGCCGATGGTATATCCATCCTCCATCTGGGGGCTGCCCGATGTGCTGTCCGGCACAATGGCGAGGTGCAATGCTGCTCCGTTCCATCCGGACAACAATGCAGCGGCTCGTCGCATCATCAGCGAGTCCTGCGGCGCCAGTACCACGTCGCACTGTACTGCCGGGCATCGCTCTGGACCATCAGCCTCCGACGGGCTCTGTAACCAGAGCTGCGCCCCGTCATCGGCTGTGGCCAGATTGACAAACACACCAAAAAATACTATGAAAAACAATCTCTTCATTCCTTCGGAATGGGTTAAGGGTTAATGTTTAAGGGTTAATGTTTAAGGGTTAAAGTTTAAAGTTTATGGTTTAATGGAATATAGACCGGAGACCATTTTTAATTTTTACTTTTTAATTTTCAATTTTCAATTTTCAATTATTCATCGTAAGTCATGGCGGTATTTCGCCAATGACTTATCGATAAATAGGGTTTTGGTACAGGATGCGCTCGTCGTCGGTCATCTCGAAGGCATCGATAGTTGGCTTCGGGATAGGACGCAAGTAATGGCCCAGTTGGATGTCGCGCTGTATGGTCTTGGGCGTATTGTCGAGCGCCTTGGTTCCACCGATGCGGTACTGATTGGCCTTGAGGTGCCAAGTCTGTGTGCGGGTCAGGTCGTACCAACGGTGCCCCTCGCCGAAGAGTTCGCGCATACGTTCATCCAGAATATAGTCGATAGTAATGGTTGAAGGGGTCTCGGTTGCAAGTTGTTCGCCGAAGTCAGCCACATACTCCTCGCAGTAGGCTGCAGTGCCGTTCACGCGGTGGGTCCAACGTCCGGCACGGCGGCGCAATACATTGACCAATGTGCGAGCATCATTGCCGCCACGTGGCGTGGCACCCTTCACGACAGCCTCGGCAGCAATCAGATAGAGTTCCGAGAACTTGGCGATATTGAAGGGGCGGGCGATAGGACCGTTGGGCGAACCGAGCTGCTGCTTACCGTCGGACGAGAGCGTCTCGAGCGGGTACATGCCCAACTTGTACAGAGCAGGATAGCGCAGACGGTTGATAGCCTCGGGGTCAATGACGAACTCCGCATAACCATCAAGCGAACCACCACCCACGGACGATACGTCGGCACTGTTCTTGGCAGGATACTTGACCGGTGTAGCGGGTACCTCGTCCAGGAAGCGCAGCACCACCTGACCCGGCAGGATATGTTCACCGTGCGTGCCCAGCACCCAGGCTGTATCGGGGTTCGATCCATAGTGCCAGTTGGCGTGATAGACCGTGGTGAAGGTGGCATCATAGCGCGAGTCGCGGCTCTTGTCCCCGAAGTTCTCGATTGCGTCGATGCAGGGAGCCATACGGATCCATGGACGGCCCAATGGCTGGGTGGCCTCACGTTCGCAGGGGTTGATCAGGTTCTTCTTGTTGGTCTCGCTGCAACGGGCCTTGATGTTGGGATAGTTCCAGTTGCACATCCAGCCGGCGAAGTTATCGGGCGCCTTGCCCGAAGCGTACGACCACGAGGCACCGCTCTCCTCCATGCCACTGAACTTGGCACTCTCGGTAGTA
>JAILKE010000053.1 GCA_024694125.1 Bacteroidales bacterium | reverse complement strand
GGCAAATATACCTTCTTGCACACCTTCGGCGTGCGATACAATCTCCTGCGCACACCAACGCAAAAGCGGGGGTTAAAAACCCCCGCCTGTATTCTCGCACACCTTCGGCGTGCTGCCGAACTGGATACAGTTGAATGTTTCTTCCCATACTTGGGGCGCTACTCCCTAACTATATTCTCGCACTCCTTCGGCGTGCTGCCGAACTTCGTACAAAAAACGATGACCAAAACGAAAAAATCCGTTCCTATCCGTTGAATCCGTTCTATCTGCGTGCTAATCCTTCGGGGGTGCTAATCCTCCGGCGTGCTATTCCCTGCCCGGGCGCAACACATATTCCTTGCCACGCTCCGAGTCGATATGGAGATTGGCAGGTTCGAGGACCGGCTTAATGCGCTTGATGAGCGTATAGAGTGTGTCCGAGGCATCAGGTTTCTTGGGCCAAAGCGCATCACAGATCTCCTGCTTCGACAGGGCATGGCGATCGGCCAAGAAAAACATCTTCAACAGCTGTTCCTGCATGGGCGTCAGATGCAGCGCATCGCCCTGACGGGTATGGAAACGGCCATCGGACGAAAGAACAACCTGACCCATGGACAGGGCCACCGCCTCGGCACGTCGGCCGAAATAACGCATGGCAAAGAGTAACCACATCACCGAGAGGGACAGGAAGAAAAGAGACCAACGCTGATCGGACAACATCAAGATGGTCAAGGGCGAAAGTGTGGCATAGCTCTGGAACCGGCAACGCTCCTCACCGTCCGTCCAAACCAGACTGTCACTGCACAGATAGTCATAGGGTGCCCCCTCCTCCATGGCATAATAGACATACGAACGCTCACGCAACTCGGGTATCAGCAGATGACCGATATAGTTCTGTATCGTGTCGGGCGAGATCTCAATGCTCCGCTGCTGCTCGATGGTCCGGGCCAATGCCTGGTTCATGTCGGACAGGAGATATTCCCGTTCTTCCTGATAACTGCAGAAACTGAAGCCAATGGAGGGCGCCAACAATAGGAACAAAACGATGAAAGCGTGAGAACGAAGCATATTTTAAAAGGTGATTAAAGGGTGAATAAAAGGGAGTAAAAGGGGAGAGAAAGGGACGATAGAATCTACTAATTAAGAATTAAAAATTAAAAATGGGGAGAGAAAGGGACGTATCGTCCAATAACTCCCCCCATGAAAGTTTTACCTCTTCAGAACCTTCTTGCCGCCGACAATGTAGAGACCGGCAGGCAGGTCACTGAGAGAAGTGGCCGATACACGACGACCGTGGAGGTCATAAATGGCAGAATCGGCAGTGACATCCTCCTGAGCAACTTCGTCCAACGAAGAGACGACAGCGCCCAGTCCGCGGGCCATGCCGGCATAGGCGTGCTTGCGGTAGTAAGAGAGCGTCCACAGGCCGACAGGACTGCCAGCACGCCAACCGCTGTTCTCGGGCGCATCGGTCGGGCACCATTGGCAGATGCCCCATTGCTGATCCACAGGCACGATGGCGAGATACTGCTTGACGATCCACTCGTAGAGGTCTGCCATGCGCTGGTGCATCTCCTCGGTCATATCGGCCGTAGAGACATCCTTGCCATTGGCATCGACCATACCCATATCCAGTTCGCTGATGCGCACCCACTTGCCGGTGGCAGCCATCAGGCGGAGCATGTTCGTGATGGCGCTCTTCTTGCTGGCCTGGGTGCTGGCATTCATGTAGCACGAGATGTGCATCTGACTGCCTATGCCGTCTATCCGGGTCACGCCGTCAGCCTCCCATCGCTCTATCCACTTGATGAGCGAACGGAGCTTGCCGTTATTGTCCCAGTCACTCTCCAGGTTGTAGTCATTGATGAAGAGTTTCACATCCTCGGGGCCATACTCACGTGCCAAGCGCACTGCCTGACGCACATACTCTAGGTCCCCCATGTAGTCCTGCCAGAAGAAGTCGCTCGATGAGCCGTTGTCGTGCTGCAGGGCATATACCCCCTCGCTGTCGGCATTGCCACCGGACAAAGCCTCGTTGACCACGTCCCAGGCCTTGACCTTGCCATTGCAGGCATTCATCATGCCCGATATCCAGCGGTCCATGGCATAGACCAGCGTATCGTGCACCTCCTGAGCCGTGAGCGGCGTGCTGCTCGGCACATAGACATACTGAATGGACTCGGCTATGGTGCAGTCGGTCACTGAACCGCCTACTACCTTCTGCCGGAACGACGACACATCGGTGCCCTCCAGGTCTCCGTTCACAACGCGCTCGGTCCCGTTTATCTTGAGGCTGATGTTGTCCAGGTAGTAGGTATTGGAGTCGGCCAGTTCGCTCAGGTTGAATGCTATCGAGGCTCCTGCATTGGACAATGTGCCCGATGCATGGACGGTCTGCCAGTCGGTAGTGAACGAGACATTGCCCAATGCTGCATTGCTCACAAAGGAGCTGGGGCTGCTGTGCACCTGGGTCGATGCCTGGGCAGCCTGGTCAGCACGCACATCGGCGCTGAACTCGAACGTACTGCCTGCACTGAAGTCGCCCGTCACGATCCAGAACTGATTGTCCCAGACGTTGTTCTGACGAGCCAGGGTGTGGACGGCCAGGCAGCGGCGCTCCTCCTGGATGGTCTGGCCCAATACCGGCCTATCGAACGAAATGCTCTTGATATAGATGTCGCCCGCATAGTCGCCACACTGCAGCAGGAGGAAAGCATTGGCAATGCTGTTACTGTAGGTCACCTCGATGTCCTGCCAGTCCGTAGTGAAGGGGATATTGGCCGTGGAGCCCGAGTTCCAGTCGCCCAGTTTGCTGTGCAGGGTACCTGCCACCGAACCGCGCACCGTGATGGTCATCCGGTAGGTAGCCCCTTGCTCGGTCGGGATGTCGGTCATGGCCTGGAACTGTACGTCCCACGAATTGGTGTTCCGCTTGGAACAACTCACCTTCAGACCATTGGTTGCATCGTAAGTAAGTGTGTAACCATAGTCCGACTCGCTGCTGTGCCACCCCACGTTCTGCTGGGTGCGGAAGTCCTTGCTGGCAGCATTGACGTAAACAGTCACGTCGCCCTGGGTCAATGGTTCGGCAGGACGGTCCTGTATCAGGCTGCGCAACCAGCCCGTGGCCTGCTGCGAGTGCCACGCCAGGGTGTGTCCATAGACGTTGAGCCCCGCCGCAGTGGCTGTATTCACGTAGTTGGTCACCTGCGTAAACGACATGGTTCCGTTGCTGCTCACGCACGAGGCCTGCTTCATGGCATTGCCCGCCACGGTCTCGGTGAAATTGGCATTGGTCAACTTATAGACCAATCCTCGCTGCAGGTAATTGTTCACCGTGGTACCGATGCCCAACTTGAAGTTAGGATACTTTTCGTAGTCAATGTACTCCTTGAGTGCCTGGTAGTTCTTCAGATACCCATAGTTGGTCTCGTCGTTCGGGTCGCCAATCTCCCATTTCTGCTGGGCATTGGCCGAAAGCAGGGTCGATGCCGCTGCCAAAAGTAAAAATCTTTTCAAATTCATGTTGTTTGAGAATAAGGTATATACGCCGCAAATTTACAACTTTTCCGATATATATCCAAATTATCGGCCGAAATTTAGAAAAATTTAAGTATCCTGCCGGAGGTTGTAATTATTCAACGAAACTAAATAGGTAGTTGTTCAAAAATATTTTAAGGAGTCTTCCTAATAATTGTCTTTAAAAATACTCAACTTTCGCAAGCTCCAGTTGAGAGTAGGGAAAGGCTAAAAAATGTAGTAAAAGGGGAGTAAAAGGGACGATACAAACAATCCCTGAAAACTCCCGAGTGTAATAGCAAATGTCACTTTTACTACCTTTTTACTCCCCTTTTACTCCCCTTCTTTACTGAAAGTGAGCAAGTTGGAGACTTGCGAAACTTAAATAAAAATATTTTTACAATCCCCACAAATCAATGGGTTCAAAGGCTCCTTAAACTCTAAACCTTAACCCATCTATTGGCCATACCCAACAGATGGGTCAGCTTTGCTTCAGCGTAAGTGCAGCGTAAGACATTTCACTTACTCTTCACTTACGCTGGTCTTACGCTGAACTCGTTTTTCTATGATGTTGACCGATACTATTCCGATGGGAAATAATCATGACCTAAGTAGCACGAACATTTGATTTAGAATAAATTTTGAATATGCACCTGTAGGTATACTCACCCTCCCAAAGGTCAAGTTCATTGTCAATCCTTTTTATGCTGTTAATTGCCTTGTTTTCGGCACTTTTTTGAAGAATGTACCTATTTCTGCGATAATTATAGTATTTTTGTGCATGTCAAGAGAGTATTGGTATTTATTTTGAACGCAATGCAAAGATACTGATTTATTGCAAATCATGCAAGTCTCTTGGCATTTTTATGCACTAAAAATTCGACTTATATTCACTTGCGAAACTTGAATTAGAGACCTCATCCGGCGAAGTTCGTTCGGATGGAGTCCTCATTTAATCTGCTGCCCATTCTCTGTGAATATACCTTATAGCAGGGGTTGCGCTTCGCTTACCACCTGCCTGTATTCTTGCCAGCCCTTCAGGCTTGCTTTTTTATCATTTCAACTGGACAGTAAGGATTTTTTTCTTTTCAGTCGTATGTCATTCAGGGCAACAAGATGGGTCCTTACAAAACCTTTCCACCCCTCTTCAACAATAATTCTCAACCTCATTCGTTATTCACTCAGCGAGAAGCGGACATCCTTCTT
>JAILKE010000013.1 GCA_024694125.1 Bacteroidales bacterium | reverse complement strand
TGGGTCACACCCCCTTTTAAACACTATATAACTAATTAATATATAAATAGTTATATATAGATATAGAGAAGAAAAGACCCTCCGAAAAAAACTGGAACAACTGGAACTGGAACGCCACAACAAGTTATTCACCTTATAAAGAATTCCTTTACAATGACATATGACATTTCAAAGGCATCAGCACCCAAGATGCCAAATCTCCGTAAAGGCACAGATTGCATCAAAATACTGCTCTCACAGGTGTCCCAAGACATGCACGAACCCCTCGTTCCTATGTTGTTTCCCATACTGGGAGCACACATCAGCGGCACAGAATTTCAGTATCCGGACCTCAGTTGGAAGGAACCATGCGGCATGATGAGCAATCTGGTGGCTGAAAGTGGCGGAAACAAAGGACAACTGTCCAGTTTGGTCGAGGCTATATGCCGCGATTTCCGCCAGCACGATGAAATGGAACTGATCAAGCTCGTCGAGTGGCAGAAACTGATCAAGACCAAGTCGGCCAACAAGGAGAAACCTGCCCGACCGGAAGTGGCCTTCTGGTTTCCCCCATCGGACGTGACCAACCCAGCCTTCATCCAGAATGCCATGGCATGCGAGAGCAAAGGAGGACGTACCCAGTACCTCAACCTGCCCGAAGTCGAGATGGCTGACCGCATGTGCGGTGGGCACAAACAGATCTCGCAGATGTTGCGCAATATCTATGACCGCCAACGTGCAGGTGCCCTGCGTGCCACAGCCGACGGCGTGACGGGCAATCCGCTGCTGCGGGCCAACCTGACTATCTCCTCCACGCCGTTTGCGTCCAGGAAGTTCTACAGGAACGAGCTGTTCAACGGCACTTTCGGCCGCATGGTCTTCTCCTACAAGGCCCGCACCAGCCGTGACGGCCGCATCCCGCGGCAAGGCACTTACTCCAGCGAATTCTACGCCAAGCTGGACGGATATCTGGCCCGACTCAGCATCTGTCAGGGACGATACGTAATCAAGCCGCTGAACAAACTCACCGACCACCTGGCCCAGGACATGGCCAATCTGGCCGACCTGACGGACGATGACGTCCTGTGGGACATATCCAAGCGTGCCATCGTCTCGGCATGGAAAGCTGGATGTATCCTCTGGATTCTGAACGGTCAGACATGGACCAATGGCATGGGAGAACTGGTCGAGTGGCTGGTATATCACGACCTATGGTCCAAGATGCAGATCTTCGCCGACCTTCTGGGACAGAATGCCGACTCTATCTGCGAGGCTCAGCGTCGCGGACCCAAGAACCTGCTGGACAACCTGCCCGAGAGCTTCAACATGGCACAACTGGAGGCGCTCCGCCTCGACCTGGGCAAGAGCAAGGAGGGCACTGCCAACCAACTCCGCAAGTGGACTCACCGCAAGTTCATCACGTACTCGGCTCAGACTGGTCTCTACTCCAAGACGCAGCAGTATCTGCTCGGCAACTCCAAATCGAAGTGATGCCCATGGAAAAGTTTGAATTGCAAAAGCTCCGCGACCTACCCATTGAGGGGGTCGCCGAGCGACTTGGACTCCATGTCTCGCGCCACAAGTGCCTCTGTCCTTTCCATACGGACACGCACCCCAGTCTATCTTTCAGCCCCGGCCGCAACTCCTATCGCTGTTTTGTCTGCGGAGCATCGGGCAGTAACATTGACCTGGTCATGCACCTGCTCAACCTGGACTTCGTGGCGGCATGCCGATGGTTGAGCGGCGAGAGTGTAGCTGTCTCTACGACGGCTCTCCCCTCCTTACCAGAGCCAGCGTCTGCACCGACGGCGTTCGATGCCAGCCGCTACAGCCGTTACTTCGACCACCCCTACCTTAACGAGGCTGCACAGGCATTCCTGTACCACGAACGACGACTGGATCCTCGCGTGGTACGTTGGTGCCGGCTCTCCTCCTGGCGCGACCATACGGGAACAGACTGGTTACAGATTCCCTACTTCGATGCATCGGGCCGACTGACGGGCATACAGAACCGCAGGCTCTCTTCCTGCTCGACCGCTGCTGACGGCGCTGGCTCGCAGCCTCGTTTCCGCTTTCCCCGCGGCAGCATCTGCACGGTCTATAACTTGCCGGTATTGGCATTGTTGCAACCCTCCCAACCGCTCTACATCACCGAGGGGTGCTCCGACTGTTGGGCCATGCTGTCATCGGGCCACAAGGCTATCGCCATCCCATCGGCTACGTTGCTCAAACCCGACATCGTGACCATGCTCCGCAACCTGGCGGAACAACGTGGCACGACGTTCGAGATGTACCCTGACCAGGACGCTCCTGGCGAACGGCTCTTCCTCCAGTTGCAACGGGCGCTGCCTCAACTGGTTCACCACCAGTTGCCACCTGGGTGCAAGGACTACAGCGAATATTTTGTTAAAAAATTGAAGAATGAAATAACCCCCAACAGGCAATCATCATGAATGAATTTGAAATCAGAGCATATACCAAGAAGGAACTGGCCCTGTGCTATTTTCCTTCGTCCACCAACCCCCATACGGCCGTGAACAGACTGATGTCGTGGATCAACCGTTGCGAACCATTGCACTCCATGCTCGAGATGAATGGGTACAGGAAAATGTCCCGTTGGTTCTCGCCTCGCGAGGTAGAACTCATCGTCGATTATCTGGGCGAACCCTAAATGTCCTCGCATCGCATGTAACGTACGATAACGTCTTACGGCCTGCGCTGAATGTCGTACCTTTGCAACGTGATTCTTGACAGGCATTTCCTTATAGGCTCATAATACCCTCATAATAGGGAGACAGGTCCCACAGGGAACAATTCCAAGGGTCACAGCTCATGTTTAACTTTTTTAGATTTGTTTTGATTTATGGCAAAGATTATTCCTATGGAGCTCATCGCATCTATGAGCGGCAAGGTGTGCAGCCACAGCGACACCTACTTCGTAACCAACCGTCAGACGGGCCGCGTCCATACCGGCCGCATCTGCTACCCATCGGATCAGGCCCCGACCGATGCCCAGATAGAAGCACGCACCCGGTTTTCTCAACGAGCACACCGTACCTCGGTATGGCTGGCATCCAACAAGCCCTCTTCCACTCAGCCCATGGGTACGGACCTCTACGTCAAGGCTCTGGCAGCTTTTCGTGGACAGAAGAAGATTGGCTCCTTCTTCGGCTACATCGCCAGCCGCATCAAGGAAGATGGTACCATCAGCTTCGATTCGACCACTTCGGGCAGCAATGGTGGCTCTACTGGCGGCAACGGAGGCGGCTCTACTGGTGGCGGTGACTTGGGTTAATCCCATCTTGACTTCCCCTACGTCGGGACAACAGATTTTTTGATGCGGTCATACGCGCCACTCTCAACTAAATAAGCAGGAGATATACACCCTCTCTGGCATATATCTCCTGCTTTATTCTCCAGTCAGTTCTGACCTTATTTACTGATTCCAGTCAGTTTGAGGATGGCTTTGGCATCGGCATCGCGGTAGCTGGCCTCTTCGCGCACCACCTGGAGGATCTCCTTGCCATCCTTCTCGTTGTTGAATGCCAACAGGAACCACTCCTTGGCCTTGGCCATATCCACGGCACAACCTTTGCCCTTCATATAGCATTTGCCCAATGCGAACTGAGCATCTCCATTGCCCTGCTCGGCAGCAAGTTTGAAGTATTGGAAAGCCTTGTCTCGGTCTTCGTCCACTCCTTCTCCATTCTTGTACGACTTGCCGACCTGATATTGAGCCTTGGCGAAACCCTGTTCAGCCGACTTTAGATACCAGTAGAATGCCTGCTTATCGTTCTCCGATACGCCATTGCCCTTGTCAAAGAGACGGCCCAGACGATACTGCGCCTTCTTGTGTCCCTCGTCTGCAGCAGCCTTGAGTTTGACGTATGCAGCCTTGTAGTTCTTGGCTTCATAGAGGGCCTTACCCTCTGTATAGAGTTTCTCCGCATTCTGTGCGAAAACCGGCATGCACATCATGCCCAACAACAGTAATGATAACAACTTTTTCATAGTACTTTCAGTTTTTATGATTTGTTTTATATATGGTTAATCTAAAGAGATATAGATTTTAAAGAGGTTACAAGAGGATAAAGGAATAAAAGACATTTGACACGACTACACACCCCGCTTCTCAATTTTCAATCCCGAGCACAATTAGTCGATTGTATTGTCCTTGTCACTTCTCTGTCACTTCTCTGTCACTTCCTTGTCACTTCCCTGTCAATTCCTTGTCACTTTCCTGTCACTTCCAATTTTTAACTTTTAATTGTTAATTATCTTCCTCGCTTACTTTATCACCCTAATATTCATTCTCACATCCTGGCGAGGGCGATCGGCAGAATTAGTTTCGAGTTCAGCAATCTTGTCGATGACATCCAGTCCCTCTACTACCTCGCCGTAGATGGTATATTCCTTGTACAGGTGATAGGCACCGCCTATGGTGCTGTAAGCCTCAAGTTCGTCCTCCGTGAAGAATCGAGTCCCTGGAGTAGCGCGAGCCACACTATCTATCTGGTGATTGAGTTGACGGACAAATTCATTATATCGGGCACGCACCTCATTCTTGGCGAACTCATCAGGTTTCAGGGCAATGAGGGTATCCTTGACCGCCTTGGTCATCACCTTCCGCTTGGCAGCCTTACGAGCCTCCGCATTGTTGACTTTCTCCCAGCCCTCCCAGTATTCACGCGACTGGACATAGCCCTGGACAATGAAGAACATCGACATATCCGAGTTCTTCATCTTCTCGCGATGTGGCGCAGCCAGGGCACCCTTCTTAGGAATATGATTGGCACGAATCTCGCCATCTATCTCCTCGTCAATATCACCATATCCGAGGCTCCATCCCGGGCCTGCATTACGCGAATCGGGCGCACCACCCTGAATCATGAAACTCTGGATGACACGTCCGAAGAGCGTTTCGTTGTAGTAACCCTCGCGGACCTTCTTCAGGAAGTTGGCAGTTGTCTTTGGCGTATCGTCGTAGAGCATCACTTTCATGTTGCCCATATTGGTTTCTATCATCACATAGTGAGTTTGAGCCAACGCTACGCTGCCATCGGTCAGCAACGTAGCAACAAGAGACAGCCACATCGCTGCCATGCAGATACGCAAAAGACGAGTCATAGTAAGGGTTAAAAGGTTATTAAATCAAGTTTCACAAGTGGTATCCTTGCGAAACTTCTAATTATAGAACGAGAGAGAAAGAGCCGCGACATGAATGTTGCAATCGACTGGAGTCAGCCAGAATTGTTAACTTTTAATTGTTAACTTTTAATTGCCACCGCCCCTTCTCTCCGGTATATTACATCGAAGGAGCCGAATAGTTTGGAGCCTCCTTGGTAATAGTTACATCGTGTGGGTGGCTCTCCAGGATACCGGCATTGGTGATGCGAGTGAACTTAGAGGTCTCGTGCAGCGTCTCGATATCCTTGGCACCGCAGTAGCCCATACCGGCACGCAGACCACCTACCATCTGATAGATAACCTCGAGCAGGGTGCCCTTGTATGGCACACGGCTCACGATACCTTCAGGAACGAGTTTCTTGACATCAGCTTCGCCAGCCTGGAAGTAACGGTCCTTGGAACCGGCCTGCATGGCATCGAGCGAACCCATACCACGGTAGCCCTTGAACTTACGGCCATTGAACAGGATTGTCTCACCTGGAGACTCCTCCACACCTGCCAGGAGGCCACCCAGCATGACGCTGTAACCACCAGCAGCGATAGCCTTGACGATATCGCCCGAGTAACGGATACCACCATCGGCGATGAGCGGAATACCGGTACCACGCAGAGCCGAAGCTACGTCATATACAGCCGAGAGCTGAGGTACGCCAATACCAGCCACGATACGGGTGGTGCAAATAGAACCAGGGCCGATACCGACCTTGACAGCATCTGCGCCAGCATCTGCCAGATACTTGGCTGCGGCACCCGTAGCGATATTACCCACTACGACATCAATGCAGTCATAGGTAGCCTTGATCTTCTCCAGCACGCCTACCACACCGGCAGAATGGCCGTGAGCTGTATCAACCACAACGGCATCTACACCAGCTTCCACCAGCGCTGCGACACGTTCCATCACGTCGCCGGTCACACCCACGCCAGCAGCTACGCGCAGACGTCCCTTGATGTCCTTGCATGCATTTGGCTTGTCCTTGGCCTTGGTGATGTCCTTGTAGGTAATCAGGCCGACCAGACGATTGTCCTTATCCACTACTGGCAGTTTCTCGATTTTGTTCTCCTGCAGGATATCGGCAGCCGTAATCAGGTCTGTACCGACATGAGTGGTAACCAGGTTGGTCGAAGTCATCACTTCGCTGATCTGACGGTTCATATCCTTCTGGAAACGCAAGTCACGGTTGGTAACGATACCGACCAACTGACGGTCCGAACCGACCACTACCGGCACGCCACCGATATGATACTCGGCCATGATATTGAGCACGTCACGCACGGTAGCATTAGGCGTGGTGCATACAGGCTGGTAGATCATACCGTTCTCGGCACGCTTCACCTGACTTACCTGATGTGCCTGAGCCTCAATGCTCATATTCTTGTGGATTACACCGATACCACCTTCACGCGCCATAGCGATTGCCATAGTCGATTCGGTCACCGTGTCCATAGCAGCCGATACGATAGGCACATTGAGCGTGATGTTGCGCGAGAACTTAGTGCGCAGATCGATATCGCGCGGCAATACCTGTGAATACTGTGGAACGAGCAAAACGTCATCGAACGTAAGGCCGTCCATCACAATCTTATCTTCAAAAAAACTGGCCATATATTGTTGTGGTTTTGAGATTTGTCGTTATTTTTGGTTTTCGTTTTGGTTATCGTACGAAGTTTTTCGTCTTCGTTATCGTTTTCGTACGAAAGTTTTTTTCGTTTTCGTTATCGTTTTCGTACGAAAGTTTTTCGTTTTGGTTATCGTTTTCGTACGAAAGTATTTTTCGTCTTCGTTCTTAAATCAAGAACTGAGGAGAAATAGGCTCATTGTTCATCACGCGACGAATCGTCTCGGCGAAGAGGTCTGCAATCGTGATGGTCTTGACCTTGGCGCTGCTGCCACGGTATGGAATGGAGTCGGTGAAGACTATCTCCTTGAGAACCGAGTTGTCGATACGCTCATTGGCAGGACCGCTCATCACGCAATGCGATGCAATGGCACGTACGCTATTGGCGCCGTTCTGCATGATGATCTCGGCAGCCTTGGTAATGGTTCCAGCCGTATCGACCATATCATCGACCAGCACGACATCCTTGCCAGCTACATCACCGATCAGGAACATCTCGCCTATTGAATTGGGCTTGTCACGGTGCTTGTCGCACATCACCATCGGAACGTTGAAGTACTTGGCATAGGCAAAAGCGCGCTTTGAACCACCGGCATCAGGCGACGCCATGACCAGGTTCTCCACTCCTACATGCTCCGAGATGTATGGAGCCAGTACGTTCGAGGCACGGAGATGATCGATAGGCACATCGAAGAAGCCCTGAATCTGATCGGCATGCAGGTCCATGGTGATCAGTCGGTTAATGCCGGCCTTGCTCAGCATGTCGGCTACCAACTTGGCGCCGATAGCCACACGGGGCTTGTCCTTGCGGTCCTGACGGGCCCAGCCGAAGTAAGGGATGACAGCGATGATCTGGGCAGCCGAAGCACGCTTGGCGGCATCAATCATCAGCAGCAGTTCCATCAGATTGTCTGCCGATGGGAAGGTACTCTGCACCAGAAAAACATGTTTACCACGTATCGTCTCTTCGAACGACACTCCAAACTCGCCATCTGCAAAGGTGGTGATGTTCAAGTTGCCCAGGGAATAACCCATACGGGCACAAATCTTCTCAGCAAGATAACGCGTAGCGCGTCCCGACACGATGATGAAATTATTGTTCATATTATATAATAGATGTATAAACGTCTGACTATTTGTTTATTGCGGGTCAATAGGTCTATATTCAGTTGACCTCTGTCCCTCTCTATACCAGCTCTATCCTCTCTATCGAGGCGCCATATCCTGGCACCCGTACAGCCACGGGCTGCTGCAGGTCAAGCTGAATGGTACGCTCCTGGTCCGTAAGCAGGTCATGCATGCGGCATTGACCGCCTTCCTTTATGCCCACGAAGCGCCAAGCATCCACTGGCACGTTGAGCATTACCTCCTTGGCTTCAGGGTCGAAGTTGGCGACTACCAGCACTACCTCTCGCTCCGTGTGGCGGATGAAGGCGAACTGCCTATGGATGTCGTACCTGTCGTTACCATAATTGCAGTAGGTCAAGTCGTAGAAGCGCCCCTGACTGAAGACCTCGGTCTGCGACAGGTGCAGCATCTTGCTGTAGTAACGCCGTATGGCAGCAGCCTTGGGCGCAATGCCCGACGTGCGGTAGCTGTGGTCACGGCCTATCCACCCTTGCAGGCTCTCCAGGGCCCAGTAATCAAAGATGGTCGTTCGACCGTCACATCCGCTGAATCCTTCGGACTCCATGCCCTGCTCACCCAGTTCCTGACCGAAGTAGAGCATGAATGGATTGGTATGCATCAGCAACGAGACTGCCAGGGCAGGATAAGCCTTCTCCGCACTACCGGCAAAGAAACGGCTTGCCACTCGTTGCTCATCGTGATTCTCGAGGAAGTTGAGCATGTGCTCCTGTATCGGTTCGACCGACTGCCAGCAACGGGTCAATGCCGATGCACTCTCGCGGCACTCTACGATGGCTCGCAGCGTATCGTACAGCCCCACCTTGTCATACAGATAGTCAAAACCGCCGTAATCGATGAAATTCTGATACAGGACCGGGTCATAGATCTCGGCGATGAAGAGCACATCTGGATACTGCTCCTTGACCTGCGCGATGGCCCAATGCCAGAAATCGACAGGAACCATGAACGCCATGTCACAGCGGAAGGCATCTACCCCCTTGCTGCACCAGTAGAGCAGGATGTGCAGCATCTTGTGCCAGGTGTTGGGTATCGGGTCGAAGCAGAAACGTCCGCCGCCGCAGTAATCCACACCATAGTTGAGTTTGACCGTCTCATACCAGTCATTGCGCGACGGCCAGGCGTGGAAGACATCATTGCCCGACACCTTGGCAGGATTCTCGACGTATGTCTGCTCCAGGGCCGGCACTCCGACGTTGTCCAGATGCAGCGCCTCACCACAGTAGTAGAAGTTGTTCTGTGGGTCGAAGCGATAGTCCGGACGGTCCATCTCGCCCAGGTCTGCCACTCCAGCCGGACGCTTCACCGAATGGTACTGGCGCGCCACGTGATTGGGCACAAAGTCCAATATAATACGCAAACCGACCTTGTGGGTTCTTTTCACAAGGTCGTCAAATTCGGACATTCTCCGTGCAGGATCATCCGCCAGGTCGCAGCTCACCGCATAGTAATCGGTGATTGCGTATGGAGAGCCAGCTTTACCCTTCAGTACCTGAGGAGACTGCACGGGCACACCGAAACGGCTATAGTCAGTAGCCGATGCCTGTTGGAGCATACCTGTAAACCAGATACAGTTGCAACCCAGTTGCTTGATGCTGTGCAGAGCCTTCTCATTGAAGTCGCTCATCTTGCCGCAACCATTTTCTTCGATCGAGCCTTCGCGCAATCGAGTCATATTGGTATTGCCAAACAGTCTTACCAATGCCTGGTAGATGATCAACTTCTCTTTCGTGGCGGACATAAAATATTACAATTAGACACTCAAATACGGCATTATAAAGGGGAGTCGAGACGGTCGATGATGAGTTATTCTTTACTTCTGCTATAGTTGAGCATCGAAAAATCCTTATTTTTGTCCCGCAAAGATACTCATTTTATCCCAAATTTGGCTTAAAAATAGGAAAAACTACTAAAAAATGCACTATTTTTTCCTTTTTTTCCTCAAGTGTGTACCATTTATGACAAAAATGCACTATCTTTGCGGCGGTTTTAAGGGGACTACCACCCTACAGACCATCTCAACACCTCGCCCTGATGGTGGAATGGTAGACACGAGGGACTTAAAATCCCTTGGCCTTTACGGCTGTGCGGGTTCGAGTCCCGCTTGGGGCACCAATGCAGGTTCTAAACAATGTTTAGGACCTGCATTGCTTTAATATATGCACAATTCCTGATGCAAGGACACTCAATCGCTCTACTCGTATTGCTAATAAACCTCAAGAATTCGAGAATTATAAGAATTATTTGGTTACCTGCTTTTCGTTATCGCCATCGTCTTCGTAAACGGTTTGTCATCACCGAATTTAACGAATTAAAACTGAATATCTTTCTTAGTTTTAGTTTCCCTCACTAAATATATTAAACGAATTTCCTCGAAGAATTAAATATTACACTAGAATGTATAAGAATTAGAGAAACCTATCCAATGGAATATCCTATCAATACTCAAAATCACAAAGTACAACTTAGTTTCTTTTGTTTTCAGTCAGGCAGCACACAGAGCAGAGTATGATCATTTTCTTCTGTTTACAGTTAGGCAGCACGCCGAAGGTGTGCGAGAATACAGGCGGGGGTTTTACCCCCGCTTTGCATTGGTTTGCGCAGGTGTTTGTATCGCACCCTGAATGGGTGCAAGAAGGTATATTTGCCAATAGCAAATATACCGCCACAACACGACAGAACGGTAATCCAGGACCCAAAACACACCTCCATTAAACATTAAACATTAACATAAGAAATACGGCCACCTGCATTTCGCAGATGACCGTATTTCTTTTTATATTAAATCAGGACTTACTTAACAAGGATAACTTTGTTATTCTTGACAACAAGGCCCTTTTGATCTTGAGTCTTCATACCACTCAAGTTAAAGACATTGTCATCATCCTTCTCTACGTCTTCCAGAGTAGTAATGGTTGTAACGTCTGATTCAAATTCTATATCGTCAGCCCACCATCCGAAGACTACTCGATATGAAGCTGCATTAGTACTGGTCAGCTTAAAGTCTGTCAAGTCAAAATATGACTTATTTGGCTTAATATAGCCTGTAGACTTCAACTTACAGAAACTATTACCAGACAAACCATAATAATACTTATCAGAAGAACCTTGAATCGTATTGTTGCATGTACCAGTCATACCTACAGCACCTGTGGTAGCACCTACTCGTGCAGCGGCAACCAATTCTTCATAAGGAGTAGTATCAATACCCTCATTCACTGGATACAACTTGACTGTACTATTCGGCAGACCAAAGAGGACAACACCTACACCAGAAGGTACAACATCATACTGGTTGAGGCGGTTCAGATAAACAACATCATCACGCCAAATACCACTATAGACACTTGCACCGATTACCTGCAACTGTGCGACATCTGCGTCTTCGTAACTGAATGATGAGAAGCCCTTACTATTCAACGTAATAGTCAACTTATCATATTCAGTACCACTATTACTAATAGTAATTGGAGTATAGGCATTACCAAATCCACCACGACTATTAGCAGTACGGATGGTTACAGGCTCATTTTCGATGCTCTCCAACAAAGTGAAATCTACATTAGCACCGAAAGAGTACTTATAACCAGATGTAGCATCTCCTACACGGGTCAAGAACCGATTTGTAGAAGTTGATGTCACCTCAGTTACACTGACGGTAGAACCATTGACCGTTGCCGAAATGACTTCGGCCTGGACACTGGTATCATCTCTATCCCATGCAGCAGTTGTACGCACCTTTTGCAAACCACCTACAGCCTCGATATAGCTAAGACCAGATGTTACATACAGAGTCGTTGTGGCATTCTTGTTGGTAAACGCTGGACTACCCGATGCAGTATTCTCCATATTGAGATCCTGCATATAGACGTTGTCACCAGTAATCTTGAAGACACCATCATCACCGGAACTCTGTACTATTGTATTATCCGACTCACCTATGACAGAGATATAGTCGCCAACCTCATAAGTCTTATCAAGAGTATAAATTCCATCTGGAATGAAGATTTCAACTGGGTATGTAGAACTTGACACCTTGTTGGCATAGTACAAAGAATTCTTTATACGCTCCTCATTATCGGCTATACACATACCAATCTTCTTCGGATAGCGATAGATGGTCAATGAGTTGACTGTAGGTTGTACTGGCAGACCATTGATATCTCCCGCTGCGCCAGAAAGAGCATAATAAGTCACACTGTCCAGACTTACTGCAGCATCAAGCCAACTATTCTGATCAACACTTGTAGAAACATCTTCTACACAAGTACCAATCAAATTCGCAGCAGAAAGACTGGCATCCGTAGAATAGTAAATTGGAGAATTTTCACCTGAAATGTTCAACAATCCCGCAGCATAATCCATTGACATCTCAGTCTTAGTGAGAATCAACCAACGATTATCATTATCCTTTGGAATCATATCAGAACCATAAGCGTTTGCAACGACATAATTAGCCGATGCAATAGCATCTTGAGCCAAAGCCCATGGACAAACGAAGCTACCCGAATTTGCTACGCCACTAACCCAACCTGCAGTTGCGTCTGTTACTCCTTCAGGAGCCCACTTGGTAAATGCGACTTCAATGCTATCCAAAGAAGAGCAATTATAGAACAGATTCTCATAGCAATTACTTACCAAGGTAGTGGCTGGCAAAGCTGGGACATTTGCAAGAGAAGTACAACCATTATACAAATTACTATAGCAACCTGTAGCCAAAGTAGTAGCAGGTAACTCAGGAGCATTTACCAATGCAGTCCAATCCTTGAAGAGGTTCTGATAGCAGTAGTCTCCAAGTGTTGTAGCTGGAAGCTCAGGAGCATCCGTTTCACTACCTTGCAAAGTCGAACAGCCATCGAACATATTGGCGTATGCATAATCACCGACCTCAGTTGCTGGCAATGTCAAACCAGAAACATCGACAAGATTAGTCAGTCCTGAGAAAACCTTATAGAAGGAATAATCCGGCACATCCTCTTGTTCCATTGCAGGATCAAGCAATGACATGATATTACCACTTACTTTCACTGTTGCACTACCTGTGAATTGCCAATAATTTTCAGCATCTTTACTCAAACTATTTTCACCAATCTTAATGTATACCGTATATCCAGCGGGAACATTACCCATCAATTGGGTCCATACTCCACCTGTAACTGAAATCCAATTTTTCTTATCTGTAGAATAACGGTAAGATAACTGATTAGGGTTACCAATTTTTACAAACTGAAGATCTTCATTGGAACCTCCATTTACAGAAGTGAAGCACAGATAATCGCCATTATCTTCTACACTCCACATATAGGTAGTACTGAATGGTATATGACTCTTATCATATATTTTGTCCAATCCATCTGGGCACATAAAAGTACCGGATTGAGCAACACCATCTACCCAATCTGTAGTAGCATTGAGGTCATCACGCCACTCAGAGAATGCAACATCCATATAACGGAGACTTGAACAACCATTGAACATATAGGCATAACATTCAGAGGCCAAGGCATCTTTCTTAGCTGGCAATTCTGGAGCAGCAGTCAGACTTGTACAACCTGCGAACATTCTATAATAACACCTCGTTGCCATGGTTGTCTGAGACATAGATGGAGCCTTAGCCAAAGATGCACAACCTTCAAACATACCCTCAAAACATGATTCTTTCAAATCATTATTAAAGGTATTTGGAGTAGAAGTCAAACTTGTACAACCCTTATACATATTCTTGAAGCAAGCCACATCCAACGTGAAAGCATTCCAAGTAGTAGGATTATACTGAACAGCAGGACTGATCAATCCAATACAATCCTCGAACATACTCTCATAGCATGACTCCTTCAAATCGCGAGCAGGCAACTCCGGAATATTATCTGACGTAAGACTCTTACATCCTTTGAACATAGCCGCATAGCAACGATCCACCAAATTACTGGTTGGAAGTGTAGGAGTAGTTGTCAAGGCTTCACAACCCTCGAACATACTCTCGAAGCAAGATTCTGCCAAATTCCAACCCGCATCCAGCGTTGAAGGAATATTATTAACGAGAGACTTACATCCCTTGAACATGCCTTTATAACATGCTGTAGCTCGGCCTTGATTTACAGGCAAAGTTGGTGCAGTTGTGAGTGCTTCACAACCTTCAAACATACTCTCATAGCAAGACTCAGCAAGACCATTTGAAAGAATAGAAGAAGGACCAACAGTCATATTAGAGCAACCCTCAAACATACTTTCATATGCATGGGCACTCATTTGCTGATTCGATGCAGACACTTCTGGGCCAGTTGACAAAGCAGTACAATCCTTGAACAAGCGATAAAAACCGTAAGCTGGAGGAATGATAGAATTAACAGAACGGCTCAACAAATAACCGACATTACCACTAGCTTCAACAGAGCCATCCTCCGAAGAAACAATGCTGAATTGGTAATAGTTCTCATCATCCTTACTAAAGCAATATTGATAATTAGAACCTCTATTTTCATCCTTAGCCTTAAAGTAAACACTCTTTCCTGCTTCTACTGTGACAGTACTACCAACGGTATAGGTTGTCCAGTTAGTCTTGCTACCGTTACTATAAACCAGAGCAACATCTTCAGGAGAACCGACCTTATTTAAAGCAATTGTAACGGAATTAGATCCAACACACTTGAAAGCCAAGAAGTCTGGATTGATGTTCCATTTATTGGAATAGTCCTTCGGGACTCGAGAAGACCCGTAAGTAGAAACATCCAATGTAGTTGGACAAGTAAATACACCCTCGTTTGCAACACCAGCTACCCAATCGGTAGTACAAGCATTACTACTTCCATCTACCCATGAGGTAAAGCCAACAGCAATCTCATTCATTGAGGTACAGCCATTGAATATATTGTTGTAGCAACCACTTTCCAAAGTTGTGGCAGGTAATTCAGGAGCACAACTCAATTTTGTACAATTCTGGAACATACCTGAATAACAGTTAGTTGCCAATGTTGTAGCAGGCAAAGCCGGAGCAGTAGTAAGAGATGTACAACCCTGGAACATACCAGAGTAACAGCCCTCAGAAAGAGTCTCCATACTAAGTTCATCCACCTCTGTCAAAGATGTACAACCACTAAACATATTTGCATAAGCATAGTTACCCATTTCTGCAGAAGGCAGATCTGGGACATTGGTCAAACCTGTGCAATCCTTAAACAGATTATAGAAACAATATGCAGGAATCTTTTGATTTGACAAAGTAGAGAGAGATGCTGTCTGGTTAATCAAAGCCAAAAGACTTCCATGAACGGACATACTACCATTATTGATTACAAACTGGTAATAATCATTCGTTGAAGTACTGAAACCTGTGAAATCACCCTTTGCTTTAATATATATGCTCTTACCTTTTTCAACTGTAATAGAAGAGCCAAAAGTCAAATCAGTCCAAGTAAGAGCATTATCAAGGCTATACTTCAAAGTGACAGCAGTAGGACTACCGACCTTATTCAATGCAATCGTTGCTGGACTATTATCTGCAGTAAAGTACATGGCAGCCTCATTTACAATCCAACGCTTACCATCTTCATCAGCCTTTGGAATGCGACTGGTTGTATAGTTGCTGGTTGACTGATTTATTTCATGAGGCAATTCATCCGGACACATGAAGATACCAGAAGTTGGGAAAATATTAGAACCATTATCTGATACCCAATCTTCGGTTGCATCTGAATGCCAAGAAGTAAATTTGACATTCATATATTGAAGACTACTACAACCTGAGAACATACCATTATAACAATTAGGTTTCAAATCTGTAGCAGGCAATGTCGGAGCCACCTTCAAACTTGTATTATTTTGAAACATTTGCTGATAACAATAGCTAGCAAGCGATAAAGCTGGCAGTTCAGGGGCAGACGAAAGACTAGTGCAATTTCTAAACATCATGAAATAACACAAATCCTTCATTTCCATAGCTGGCAAAGTAGGCGCCTCTGTCAAACTTGTATTATTATTAAACATCTTATAATAGCACCCCACGCCCAAAGTAATCGCCGGCAACAAAGGAGCAGACTTTAATTTAGTACATCCATCGAATAAGCGATAGAAAGCATAGTCTCCGAGTTTTGTCTCTTCACATTTAGCATCCAAAAGCGACATAATATTGCCCTTGGCATCGAAAGATCCAGTCATAGAGAACTTAAAATAATTCGATGTTTCCGGACCACTAAATGTTGCATTCGTTGCATCAACAACATTATCTATATCACCAGCCTTGAAGTAAACACGCTCAGCCTTATTAACTGAAATCGAAGTACCTATAGTATAATCAGACCAGCTAACACCATCATTTTGTGAATAAACGAGTTTCACAGCTTTTGGCTCGCCATTTTGATTCAATGTGATGGTCGAGCCATTACGACGGGCTTCAAAATAAAGTCCTACAGAAGAATTATCGACTACTTTCCATCTATTATTGGTGTCATAAGGGATTCTACCAGAGCCAAAATATGATGCCACATCCAAAGATGCTGCAGATGCCATATCACCTGGGCACATAAATACACCACTAGTTGATACATTCGCAACCCATGTAGTATCCGATTTCCACCAATCAGGCCATGCGGAGAAACCGACAGAGATATATTTCAAACTTGAACAACCATCAAACATATGGTTGTAGCAGTTTGTTGCCAATACAGAGGCGGGCAGAGCTGGTGCAGATGCCAATGAAGAACATTTGTAGAACATCTGGAAGTAGCATCCTTCGGCAAGTGCCGTGGAAGGAAGAGTTGAAACTGCAGTAAGTTTCGAGCATCCCTCAAACATACAACGATAGCAGTTCTTCTGCATGACCGTTGCTGGAAGTTCAGGAGCAGAACTCAACAATACACACCCCTGATACATACGATCATAGCATGACTCGCCCAAACTTGTAGCGGGCATAGTAGGAGTACCCTTCAGCGAAGCACAGCCAGCGAAGAGTTTATAGAACATAAAGTCACTTACCCTGTAGAGCTGACAATCCTGTTGAACCAATGACATCACATTTCCTGAGGCATTGAATGTGCCACTGAGTTCGAAGTTGTAGTACGAAGAAGCAGAAGTACTACACAAACCCTTATCATTATTAGAACGGAAATAAACACGATAATTACCATCTTGCTTATTCAGGGTAATCACCTTACCGTTATTACCGGCCCAAGTATATGTATTCCAAGTTTTTTTGTCTAATGAATACTGCAGCCCGCTCAGATTAGTCAAGGAGGATGAGGACCGGTTCAGACGTACCGTACCAACGACAGTCTCTACTTCCAAACAGAGATAATCATTCTCATCATCGACAGTACCGACCTCAGAAGAAGAATTATTCCAATTTTCCGGCACTCGACTAATATGATAATCATCATCAGTATTGGTCAACAAACCATCTGGGCATGAAAAAGTACCTGAAGTAGTAGAAACACCTGATACCCAACCCTTAGATATTGAATCACTTCCAATAGTCCACGAATCAAATCCCACATTCAAATATTCCAAATTGGTACAATTCTGGAACATATAATTGTAGCATCCTACAGAGCTAGACTCAGTAAGATCTTCGGTTGTAGCAGGAAGAGTAGGAGCGGAATTCAAGTATGTACAACCTCGGAACATCCTATAATAACAAGATCTTCCTAATTCGACAGCAGGCAGAGATGGTGCACTGAATACGCCTTGTACAGAACCTCCCTTCGGACCTCCAAAGAGATTACAGAATGCATAATCTGGGACATCCATTCGCAGATAGTCAGGATCAAGGAGAGACATGACATTTCCGCCTATCTCTATGACGCCCTTATATTTATCCAAATTATTTACTTGGCCTTTATTATACAATAAGTTCACCTGGAAATAATAATAATTGCTCAAGTCCTTACTAAAAGTATCATTCCCATCTTCATCTGCACGAATGTAAAGAACCTGGCCACAAACTAAGTTGACTGTTTCTGTAGTGCCATTAGTAACAAAAGGATACCATTTCTTTCCATCTTTAGAATACTCCAAATTGACTGCATCTGGGGAGTTTTTCTTCTGCAAAGAGATATTTGCAGAAAACTCTTCTCCCATGACCCATGTTGAACCATTCTCTTCATAGAAACCTCGCCAAGAGAATCGCAGGCAATCATTATTAAGGCTTGAGATTGTCCAACCGGTTGGGATTAAGGATTCTCCATAAAATGTATTATAATTCGTATATAAGCTACTTGGACAAGAAAAAACGCCGACTGAAGAGAATGTACTTACATAATTAATTTTTCCATCTCTAGACCGACCTACATAATTCATTCTTGCCCATTCTTTGGTTGCGTTGTCATGCCACGCAGTAAAAGACACATCCATGCTGCACAAACTTGAGCCACCAGCGAACATATAAGCATAGCAATAGTCTTTCAATGTTGTAGCAGGAAGTTCTGGAGCAGCAGTCAAATAATCACAGTTGAAGAACATGCCATAATAGCAATATTTTCCTAATGTAGTTGCTGGCAACTCTGGAGCGGAAAGGATTTCCGAACAATTATAGAACAAGCCACAAAATGCATAGTCTGGAACACTTGTAATATTCTTATTATACCATTCTTGATCCAAAAGTGACATAATATTACCAGAAACCTCTACTTGATTGGAATAATAAAATTCAAAATACCAGAAATCACCAGTAAGCCTATCTTTATATTGATTACTTCTTTGTGCTTCCTCAAATGAACAATTCTTAGCGAAGGCATTATTAGTTGTAACATACCTGCCATAATATTTATTTACATACTCATACCCACCTGCTCGGAAATATACAGGTTGACCAGCAGGCAAACTCACATAATCGGAGCCGTAATCGTCTCGCATTGTATTCCACGTAACCTTATCGTAGCTATACTCAACATACACAGAATTTGCTTGTTGATTTTTTACAAGAGACACATAATTATCATTCACTGCCGTAAAACACAAATAGTCTTGCGACCAAGCGGGTAACATGGAGAACCATGTAACCGCAGCAACTATGAGGGTTCGGAATTGCCTCAAGGTTGATAAAGATTTGAATAGTTTCATATGGGTATTTTTTATATTAATAATCAGGGGAAAGTATGTAAATAAGTAGCCTACTATGGAGTTGCACAGGAGCTAAAAGCCTTCTGACTCCATCCTCGGCAATATTTCAAGGATTTAGATTACTGTTCGTTTTCAGGTTCCTCGTCCCAAATACCTTCGCGGAAGATAGGAGCATCAAAAGTTTCTACATCACCGCCTTCATCAGTATTGGTATTTCTTTGAGAAATCTGCACAATATCGCAGTAACTACGTTCAGGTAGTACATCAACGAACTTGACAGTTGGGCAAATGTAAGTTTTCAGTTGTTTCATATTGATATTTGTTGATAATTCAGTTATACTTGGCGAGGACGATTACATAGCACCATCTCGTCGCTGCTGGCGAACGGAACATTCGCTTACTGTGCAGCGGGTGCAAAGCACTTGATGTTAGGATAGAATTTTCTTTTAAGCTATTGCAATTGTTCTCTAGGATTTATTATTTCGTTGTCACAAGATGCAGGTGCATCAATCTATCGCCGGATGGCGAAATTCACATACAAAGTTTAGACATCTCACACATTTGGGCTTCGGCAGCTGCATCGGATCAGTTTGATGCTTGCCATTAGCTTTATCGCGACTCCCGCCCCTAAGCTTCCACAACTGGAACAATGGAGTCAATCCACATTAACGTACGTTTAAAATCACATATCTTTGGCGCAAAAATAAATATTATTTTTTATTAACAAAAGCAAAAAACCGAAAAAATCTACAAAATATGTTAAAAAATCTACGAATCTACCCGGTTTGATAGGCAGACATTCGATTTTTCAGGCACAAATCCAGGAGTATTTCAAGAGATTGGCAAAGAGGTTTTCCTCCGATAATGCTCGCCGAGTGGAAAGGAGTGTAAAAGAGAATTACCACACGGAAGTTCGATTAGGAGAGATACAAAAGAACAACCATTAAGAAATAAATGACTCAAGAATTAGAGAATTAAGAGAATATCATCGCGTCATGGAATTGTCAAGAATTGGAGAACATTTTGCACTCCTGATTGGGTGGGTTTATATAATAAAAACTCAAGAATTAGAGAATTAAGAGAATATCATCGCGTCGAGGAATTGACAAGAATTGGAGAACATTTTGCACACCCGTTTGGAAGGGGTGCCAAGCTGGAAACAGTCGAATGCATACAACTTACAAAAAATCAGGTGAATACAGGCAACTTAGAAAAAGCAGGTGATTGCAGGCAACTTACAAAAAAAAGGTCATTGTATGCAAACTACAATAATGAACAGTAGATTATTAAACGATTCAAGTTCCGCGGAAAGCGAAACTTGAATCGTTTGAAATAAATCAGAAGTGGGGGAAGCCGCCGGGCATCTTGGGCATGTTGCGCATCATGGCGCGCATGTCCGTCTTGGACGAGGTGACCTTACGCATCATCTTGCGCATGTCATCGAACTGCTTGGTGAGGCGGTTGACGTCCTGCAACTGAGTGCCGGAACCCTTGGCAATACGGGCACGGCGAGAGGGATTGAGACATTCAGGATGCTCGCGCTCATAGGGAGTCATAGAGTAATAAATAGCCTCGACACCCTTGAAGGCATCATCGCCGACCTCGACATCCTTGAGTGCCTTACCGACACCAGGAATCATAGAGGCGAGATCCTTGAGGTTGCCCATCTTCTTGATCTGCTGAATCTGGGCAAAGAAGTCATTATAGTCGAACTTGTTCTGGCTGATCTTGCGCTGAATCTTCTTGGCCTCCGCTTCGTCATACTGCTGTTGAGCACGTTCTACGAGGGATACAACGTCACCCATGCCGAGGATACGACCAGCCATACGTTCCGGATAGAAGACGTCGAGAGCCTCCATCTTCTCCCCCATACCGACGAACTTGATTGGTTTGTTGACCACAGTACGGATAGAGAGCGCTGCACCACCACGAGTATCGCCATCGAGTTTGGTGAGAATAACACCTGTAAAGTCGAGACGATCATTGAACTCCTTGGCCGTATTGACGGCATCCTGACCCGTCATAGAGTCAACGACAAAGAGAATCTCCGTAGGATGAATAGCCTGCTTGATATTGGCAATCTCCGTCATCATCTGCTCATCCACAGCCAGACGACCCGCGGTATCGATGATAACCACGTCATTGCCATTGGCACGAGCCTGACTGATGGCATCCTGGGCAATCTTAACGGGGTCCTTGCAATCGCGGTCCGTATAGACAGGACAACCGACCTGCTCGGCAACTACCGAGAGCTGGTCGATAGCCGCAGGACGATAGACGTCGCAGGCAGCCAGAAGCGGTTTGCGACCCTTCTTAGTCTTGAGCATCAATGCCAACTTACCGCTGTGAGTAGTCTTGCCCGAGCCCTGCAGACCTGCCATGAGGATAACGACAGGATCAGCCTTGAGGTTGAGTTCGACGGCATCGCCACCCATCAGGAGCGCCAGTTCGTCGTGTACCAGTTTGACCATCATCTGGCCAGGCTTGACCGCAGTAAGCACGTTCATGCCGAGGGCTTTCTGCTTGACCGAATCCGTAAATGACTTGGCTACCTTGTAGTTAACGTCCGCGTCGAGCAAGGCACGACGTACGTCCTTGAGGGTTTCAGCAACGTTGATTTCGGTGATTTTTCCTTCACCTTTGAGGATTTTGAATGAACGTTCAAGACGTTCGGAAAGATTTTCAAACATGTTTAAAAAGATTTAATTTGACCGTAGCAATTTACCCATGTTTGTTACTCACTATGTTCGTAATTGATAATTGACAATTGATAGCATCAGAAGACGATTTTCAATTTTCAACTTTCAACTTTCAATTCTCAATTATTTATCAATTATCAATTATTAATTATCAATTAACATTACTCTCCTCCCATGCCATAGCCGGAGTTGTCCATATCGGAGCCGTTGTCCACACCTTCGCCGCCGCCCTGTTCGCCAGGTCTGCGAGGTTTGCCAGCCATGTTGCCGAAGGAATAAGAGATCTGGACGCCGAAGCGGCGAGTGCCCCAAACACCCTCAGAGAGCTGAGAGTAATTGGTGCTGTGCGTACGGGCACGGAACTTGCGGCTGTCGAGCGCGTTACGCACATTGAAATTGACCGTGAGGCGCTTGTCAAAGAAAGCGCGACGCAAGCCCATGTCGAGGCCGAAATTAGCTTCACGTTTGCCTTGCGCAATGATACGGGCGGCATTATAACGGCCAGTCGCCTGGAAAGCCAACTGCCAAGGCAAAGTGAACTGTCCCATCATAGAGGCATTCCACGAGAAGTCTTCGTCACTCGCGACATGCACCCGGTCACTCTGATTGATGACGAAATCGCCACCTTCCAGTTTGTAATAGAAAGCATTGACCGTCGTAGTGAGGTCAAGGATGCGGAAGAGCTTATTCTTCGAAATGACCTCGAGGCCAGAACTGATCTCCTGAGAGAGGTTCTCGTTGGTCTGATAACGTATGCCGTCACGCACATACGAGATACGCTGCATCACATCGTCCGACGGGCGGAAGTAGCTCGATACAGAGAGCGTATGTTCGTCCCAGTTCTTGAGATAATTCAATTCGTAGGAATTAGTAAAAGTAGGCGTCAACTGAGGATTACCGAACGAGATATTGGTCGGGTCATCAATGCGCTTGAACGAATTGAGCTGGCCGCCCCATGGACGTTGCAGACGGCGCGTGTAGTTGAGCTGGAGCTCCTGATGAGCAGGCAGTTCATAACTGAGGAAGACCGTCGGAAAGAGTTCAAAGAACGACTTAGAGTAATCGGGCACGACATCCAGGCCGGCTATCGAGGCACCCTTGTCCTCATTGTAGTTCTTGGATTGCGTATCGACCGTCCAATACTCGCCGCGCAGGCCCACCTGATAACCAAGTTTGCGCCAACGGTTCTGGTAGTTGAAGTAGGCAGCATGGATATTCTGGTCATAGACAAAACGGTTGTAGAGTGCGGGGACCTCCGAGCCAGCCACCTTGGCCAGCGAAGACCAAGTCTCCTGCGGACTGTTCTCGTGCGACCAGGTGCCCTTGTATCCCGCTTCGAGTTTGCCCGATTCGCCGAGAGGTTGCTGGTAGTCCACCTGCACCTCCCAGTCGCGGTTGTTGATGTGGCTCTCCTGCCACTCCTCGGTCGATACAGCTCCAGGCAGAGCGGCAATAGCAGCCGCCGTCATCGGCACCGTGCCGAGGTAGTGCAACGAGTCGTAAGCCTGTTGGTGGCCCGTCTCGTTGTCGCCCATCCACTTGCCGCCGCTGAAGATGACGTCGAGCGTATGATTGGTCTTCCACTCATGCTTGTAGCTCACCTCGAAGTGGTTCATCTGTGGCCGATCCTTGGTAAAATTGTCGCGTACGCTGATGTACTCAGCCGGAACACCATCCACGTTGCTGCCCAACAGCCCCGTCGAGGCATAGCCGTCGTAGTACGACTGGATATAAGAGAGACGCGAATCGCGGCTACCCTTGCCCAGTCCGAACATACCCATATAACCTGCTGAGACCTCGTCGTGCTCCGTAAAATGCCAGGTCAATCCAGCGCGGCCGAAGAGGTTAGTGCCCTTGCCCCCACCCTCGGACGTATTATTGAGGTAGGCATAATGGTTGCCCGATTCATCGATCATATCACGGTCCGTAAAACCATGATTGCTACGAACACGGCGGCCCACACCCACATTGGCATAAGCCTCGATGATACCGCTCGAATAGTTGATGTTGGCAGCCAGACGGCCGTGTGGGTCCTGATCCTTGGCAACACCCATATTGAGCTGAACACCGCCATAGTAGCCAGCCTTACGGTCACGCTTCAAGATGATGTTGATGATGCCTGCCGAACCCTCGGGGCTATACTTGGACGATGGGTTGGTGATGACCTCGATACGTTCGATGCTCTCAGCCGGCAACTGCTGCAGGATATCACCACGGTTGTCAGAAGTGAGACCCTGCGCCTTGCCATTGATCCACACCGTGACACTCTCCGAACCGCGCAACGAGATATTGCCCTCCTGATCGACCTCGACCGAGGGGATATTCTCCAGTGCTTCCGAAGCGCTGAGTCCCGCCGTAGAGATGTTCTGACTGACGTCGAAGACCTTCTTGTCAATATCCAGACGCATGGCAGCCTTCTGAGTCGAGACACTCACCTCCTGCAGCACGGCACGATCTTCGCTGAGCGTGATGGTGCGCAGATTGGCCACATGACCCGTACCAGCGCCGACCACAGCCTTGCGCTGTTGCTCCGTGTAACCCATGAAGGTCAACTTGACAACATAAGTACCATCCTTGACGCCATCAATCTCGAACTTACCTTCCAGGTCCGACACCGTACCCTTGTACGGCGCAGTACTACCCTGTTGATAGACAGCAACATTCACAAATTCAAGGGGTTCCTTCAGATCATCAACGACCTTACCCTTGATAACGCCTGCCCATGCAGAGAGGCATGGCAGGGACATAACACATAGACACAAGAACTTTTTCATCGGACAAAAATCCTAAATTGGTGCATATAAGAACAAATGGGGACTCCATGAACACCCCGATTATTGGTTAAACAAATAGGTAACCCCGAGGTAATGTCATAACTGATCGGCAGGAGCCTGAACCTCCTCACCGTTGATTATTACATTGTCGAAATGAATATCGCGGAACTTACCCTCCTGTCCTATCACGCCACCACCGTAGCGCTTGGATGGCTTGACGCCGTTGAAGGTGCAGTTCTTCAGATTGATGTTATAGATATTGCAATCGTCCTCCAAGCCATTGAGGATAACGCCATGACGAGACTTCTGGCACGTCACGTTCTCCAGCGACACATTGCGCACGATTGGGTTGTTGCCACGATGGCACTGCTCGTTGGGCTCATAGTTGAGGTTGATGCGCAGAACCGTCTCGCTACAAACGCCGACGCGGACATTGCGCACATAGATATTCTCGATGATGCCCGAACGGCAAGAGTTGGTCTTGATACGGATGACACGCTGCAGGTGAGGCGAATCCATGTCACAATCCTCGACAAAGAGGTTGCGATAGCCGCCCGAAATCTCGGAGCCAACCACCACACCGCCGTGGCCATCCTCCATCTCGCACTTGCGAATCACGATGTTCTGGCTGGGAGTATTCCACCGACGTCCATCCATGTTGCGGCCCGACTTGATGGCAATACAGTCATCGCCAGTGTGGAAGACGCAGTTCTCGATCAACACACGGTTGCAGCACTCCGGGTCACAACCATCACCATTGGGGCCATCATTGCGGATGGTGACACCACGCACGATCAAGTCATTGCAGAACAGAGGATGCAGGCACCAGAAAGGAGATTCGAGCAACGTAACATCCTCAATCAGCACCGAGGTGCAATAGAAGAAATTGACGAACTGTGGACGCATACCGTCCTCCTTGGTGAAACAGCGCTCGTGCACAGGCACCTGATTCTCGCCCAACTCCAACAGATGGGCACGCGGACCACGCGTCTTGTCTCCGTGACGGCCACTCTGACCAATCTTGCCCATCTCCCAACCGAAACGTCGAGCACCGCACCAGCTCCACCAGGTCTGATTGCTACCCTGCGCATCGAGGGTGCCGTGACCAGTCAAAGCAATGTTCGTTGCGCCGTAGGCATAGATGAGCGGATGCGTATTGTAGCACTCTATACCCTCCCAACTGGTACGAACGCCAGGATAGTAGAGATCGGGATTGGTCGAGAAGCGCAACACAGCGCCATCGGCCAGGTGCAAGTTGACATTGCTGAGCAACGTGATCGGGCCCGTGACATAAACAGAATCGGGCACCAACACAGTTCCACCGCCATTCTGACTGCATACGGTAATGGCCATATTGATGGCATCGTGAGCCAGAGTAATCTTCTGATCAGGCAGATACGGGCGAGCTCCGAAATCGGTAATGCTATAGACTTTGTCAGGGAAGTGAGTCTTTTGGATAGCATCGACGATCGAGTCGGCTTGCTCCCAAGGAGAGAGCGGCTGATACTTTTTCTTAGGCTTAGCCTCCACAACAGAGAGAATGTTGGCTATGATCAAGGTCAGGAAGACAACTTTTTTCATTTGGTCCGGGTAATAATTATAAAAACGGGTGCAAATATAATAAAAAAAAATTAAAGATACTCATTTTACGTTTTTTTTAGTTATCTTTGCAGCAATTTTTGACCGAAACAGGACGAAAAGGCCGTTTAAGCGTCAAAAGATTGCGTTTTCATTCCGCAGAAGCAGTCCGACATCCCTCTGGTCCAAACCTTTGCACAGGGCCATCTGGCAGCAGACTGCCTAATGCCCGCAGACAACCTAATAAACATAGACTATAGCCGAAGAAGAAGGTTTAAAAATTTTTTTCTTTTTTTCGTGCAGGGTATTACAAGGGTATTATGAGGGTATTATGAGCCTATAAGGAAAGCCCTTGCCAAACGTATCGATAAGAGGACCGACCGATTAGCATGGGAGCGCGTTCGGAGTGCGCTTATTGTACGATTGTACTGCAACACCAATCGCGCATCAATCGCATTCCAATCGCACACCAATCGCACTATGAAGGAAAGGACTTCGTACAAAAAAACGAAAACGATAACAAAAAACGAAAACGATAACCAAAACGAAAAAAGGGAACCAAAAAGAAAACGATAACGATAACAAAAAAATGTTTGATAATAGAGATTCGATTGACTTTGGCCGAGAGCCTATCGGCAAACTGTTCCGGAGGATGTTCCTGCCCACACTGGTGAGCATGGTCTCGATGGTGGTGCTCAACATCACGGATGGAGCCTTCGTGGGACACGGAGCGGGCAGCGATGCGCTGGCAGCCGTCAATATAGCCGCACCGCTGTTCATGATTATGGCGGGCATAGGATTGGCGTTCGGCATAGGCAGCAACGTTGCCGCCAGCATACATCAGGCCAAGGGCAACAACAAGGCAGCCGACATCAACCTGACGCAAGGCATATTGGCCAGCACGACCATCGGACTGCTGCTCGGCATACTGATCTACACCCACCAGGAGGAGGTATGCTGGTTGTTCGGTTGTTCCGAGAGGCTGTTGCCCCAGGCCTGCTCGTACGTCAAATGGATGGCTGTGCTGATGCCCTTCAACCTGTTCGGTATGACCGCAATGTTCATGGTACGATTGGACGGTTCTCCCCGCTTTGCCATGGCAGTCAACTGCGGTATGGCATTGTCCAACATCATATTGGACTACATACTGATATACCCGATGCAGATGGGGCTGGAGGGAGCCGCCATCGCCACATGCATCAGCTTCAGCGCAGGCAACATACCTGTGCTCTACTACCTGCTGTTCAAGAGCCGGCAGGTACACTTCCACTGGATCAAGGTGTCCCGCACCAGCATCCGTCTCACGGCACGCAATCTCGCCTACCAACTGCGCATAGGTGCCTCCGCCCTGCTGGGTGAAGCGGCACTGGCCGCCGTCATCATAGTGGGCAACTACGTCTTCATCCACTATCTGGGCGAAGATGGCGTAGCAGCCTTCTCCGTCGGTTGTTACTGCCTGCCTATAGCCTTCATGATGGGCAATGCCATAGTCCAGAGCATCCAACCCATCATCAGTTATGCACACGGCGCCGGGAACACTACCCGCCTGCAACAATCGAGCCGCCTGGCCATACGCACAGCCCTGTTGTCGGGCATAGCCGGCATGTTGCTGCTGTGCCTCTTTGCCGACCAGATCTCTCGGACATTCATCGATACGGAGAGCGCCGCCTATCCCCTATGTTGCGAAGGTCTGCCATGGTTCTCCATCGCCTTTCTGTTCGTGGCGGTCAACATGACGATGATAGGCATAATGCAAAGCACCGAAAAGGCCATTCGAGCCGCGGTTTTCACCATCCTCCGCGGCTTCGTGCTGAGCCTCTCCTGTTTCGTCCTGCTTCCCATGTGGTTGGGCGATGTGGGATTATGGCTCGCGTTGCCTTTGGCTGAAGGAACGACGGCGGCACTCATGAGTGCAATTGATAATTGATAATTGATAATTGATAAGGGCGTGTCTATGTTTTACCTATAGACACGCCCTCTTTGGATATTGATAGATTATACCTTGCGACCTGAAATCACATCATTCGAAAGCTAATGCAAAACGGGCCACATACTGACCACTGGCCCAATAAGGCTGAGCAGATGGACCATTGAGGTCGGTCGTATTGACCTTGTTACGCACGGCAGGGATGACACGCATCAACGACAAGCCCGTCTGAGGCAAAGTGTAGAGGATGTGGTCACGACCATCACGAGGCTCGTACACGCCGACATAATCCAGTTCGGGCTGCATGTTGAGCACCTTGACGGTACCCTCCTGCGTGCGGAGTGACATACAGTTGACCTGGCCGAAGTAGCCCTTGAACTCAGGATAGACATACGACTCGGCAGGCACAGGATCATTGTAATCATTCTGCCAATAACCGAACTGAGGACCATGCTGGCGGTTCTGCCATACACGATATGGACCCTGGCCGACCCAAGCCTTGGACAGGACCTTCTCCTCTGGATAATCGAACATCACACCCATCAGATCGACCACGCCCTCGAAGTTGTAGTAAGCCTCGATGGCGATGCTGCCCTTGGACTCATCGAGCATATACACAACCGAATCCATGCAGCCCAGCTTGTATCGAGCCACAAGGCGCTGAGCCGAGACCGTATCCAAGCCGCAGAAGACGCCCACATCCTGGAACGAAGTGTAGGAGGTCTTCTTCTTCTCAGCCTGTTTGTCATCGTGATTGTAGAACTGGTCCAACGAACGGTCGCTGCGACGTGCGGCAACGAAACGAGGACCACCCGTGAGCGAGATGTGACGGCCTCCGATCTCCACGCCATTCAGCAGACCCGTCTGGGCATCGAATGCAGCATGGAATCCCTTGACCGACTTATCGAGAGAGAGAGAACCGCCCACAGGCTTGCACCATTGCATCAGCTCATTGCCATACATATCGGTAGCCGTGATGCGCAGGGCGTGCGCATTGGCACAAGCAGGAATAGAGATGCTGCCGCGTGAACGTGGAGCCACATCAGGGCTGGCCAACTTACCGGACTTGACCACCTTCTCGCGACCACCCTGCATGACATCCGACAGAGAGACATATTCATACTGGAACGATACCGTCTTGAGGTTGAGGAAGTCATAACGGTTCTCGACTTCCAGTTCGTAATGATCGGCCACATTGCGCAGACCCGTCAAGTTACCCTTACAGTCGCTCTCGACATAGACAGGGCACCACAACTGACGGATGGTATAGTAGCTGCCCTCCCGCTCGTGATTAGGTCCGACAATACCGTCAGCACCATAGTTGCCGACATTGTCGATATAACCATCTCGATCGACTCGGACCACACCCTCGTCGGCCAAATCCCAGAGGAAACCACCCACACAACGAGGATGGCGATACATCATCTGCCAATAGTCATACAGACCAGCTCCGTGTCCGCCATCATAGAGGCCGTGCAGGAACTCGGTCGGCATGAAAACCTCCGGTTGGCGCATATAGTCCTGACTCTCACCGTAGGAGCGATAGTGCTTGGTCTCATATCCATTGCGATTGGCCCATGGATAAATGACGGTACGATGCTGTGGGTCATACTGGTAGAAAGTAGGTTCAAGTTCGTAGTTGAAACCACCCTCGTTGCCATTGCTCCACCAGATGATGGATGGATGATTGACATCGCGGGTCACCATCTCACGGACCAGCTTCTGGCCATTCATCGTATCGTGTGCCCAATGCCAGCCGGAGAGTTCCTCCATCACATATAGACCAAGGCTGTCACAGATATCGAGGAACTCCGGATCGGCAGGATAGTGAGACAGACGGACGGCATTCATATTCATAGACTTGATCAACAGCACATCCTCCAGATTCTTCTGGTAACTGAGCGTACGGCCCGACTCCGGACGGAAGCTGTGACGATTCACACCACGCACATTCACCTTGTTACCATTGATGTAGAGGCCATCGTGTTCACGCAGTTCGATGGTACGGAAGCCGAACTTCTGCTCCATCTCGTGCAGCGGTTTGCCCTGAGCATTCTGAAGGACGAAACGGGCGGTATAACGGACAGGAGTCTCGGCGGTCCAGCTCTGTACACCCTCAGCACGCAGCTGGACCTTGGCCTGGTCGCTGCGCACAGGCATCTCGTTCTGAGCCACCTTGCGGCCCTTGTCATCGAGCACCGTGGTGACGAGACGGGCATCCGACAGAGCATGATTCAGATATACATCGGCCGACAACGAACCATCCATGCGGGCATCGACAGCCACACGCGAAATGTTGCTGGCTGGACGCGACTCGACATAAACAGGACGGATGATGCCACCGAAGTTCCAGTAGTCGGCACGACGCTCGGCCAGATTGGTCTGAGGATTGGTCTTGCTCTCCTTGAGCACCGTGACCTCCAGGAGGTTGACCTTGTCACCGCAGAAGATACGGTCACTCACATCAAGACGGAAAGGCGAAAAACCTCCCTGGTGAGCGCTGCCAGCCTTGCGGCCATTGATGAAAGCCGTACACTCGGTCATAGCCGCCTCAAAGACAAGTTCTATCTGGCGGCCCTCCCACTCCTGGGGAAGCTTGAACTCGTAGCGATACTGACCCTCCTCGGCAGCTATGCCTTCGGGAGCAATCTTACCATAGAACTTCATACCATACTGATAGGTGCCGAAACCCTGCAGTTCCCAGCACGAAGGGACTCCGATCTTGGTCCACACGCCACTATTGGCGCCATCCGAGCAACGGAAGTCCCACTGCACCATGTCGTCGCAGCCGTGGCCGCTCAGATAGATACGATGCGTCTGGACATCCTGAGCTGACAAAACAGTAGCTGCCGATGCAGCAATGAGAGAGAGAAATAAATGTTTCATTCGAACCATATATTAAGGTTATAACTTGATTCAATCTTGTTTTCCACACGGTCGGGCAATGCCGGAAAGAAATCTATGCCCGTGAGCGACTCCACACTATCGACCGTAACGGCATAATCGGACAACGGGCGATTGCGGCGCCCCACCTTCTCATTGTGATTGGGCATGATGAAGCCGATAGCCCGTGGTTCGCCATCAAAGGGGACGAGTAGCACCTTGTAGAAATATTCGGGGACCAGGACACGGCCCTTGCCTATCTTCTTCATGCGCGATGCCTGCTGTGCCGTACGGGGCAACACAGGTCCGCACACGATGGTGATGGCGCTGTCGCGCTCAGCCCATTCCCGCACCTGCGACTCCAGATCGAGCCATATACCGGCATTGAAGTCATGTCCCTGTGGGCACATGTTGCTCAAATAGAAGCACTCGTCCTGAGCCTGTCTGTCCCAGTTCAGGTCGGCGTTGGGTGCCATGTGGCCACGGTCATAACCCGAATTGCGGTAGTCCGTCAGTTGAGCCATCTCACGTTCAGGCACCTCGGGATCGACATCAAAGCAGTTGTTGCGAGGCATATTGCCCAACGTCTCGGCATAATTCAATTCGTACAGGACCCAGTTGGGCACCTTGTAATCAGCATTGTACGAGACAACATAGCCGGTGTGGCGTATGACCTGAGAACGGTATTCGTGCATGAATCGGGGCAACAGATCTCGCTCTGGACGGAGTTCCGTGGGGGACAGAGAGATCAACTGAGCACCGGAAGACTGGGTGGCACGAGCCTGACCAGACTGGGCCTGCGACTGAGGACGGGATTGCTGCCGGGCAGACGTGGACTGGCGAGCTGCAGAATCCTTCTTGGATTTCTTGCTACGGGCAGACTTTTTCTTTTGTTTCGGGGCAGACTTACGGCTGGCAGTAGATTCGGCCGAAGAATCACCGGCTGAGAGAGATTGAGGAACCGGTTCCCTGGCCACATCTCGCACATTCAATACAATATAACCAGCAACACAAATAACAAGCATCGAGAGAAAGATAGTGGCAAAAACCTGTAGCCATTTACCTGATTTAGCTTGTTTTCGAGACTTTTTAGAAGACGATTTAGGGGGATTTTTTCTATTTGTTTTGGACATGTGCGAAATATTTCTTATATTTGCGCGTTCTAAATGAACTGTTATAGCGGGATAAAAAGGCTTATATCCGCCGCAAAAGTATGTAAAAAAATCGAAACAAACAAATTATTTACAAAAAATATGGAATTAACAGACAGATTTATCCGATACGTGCAGGTCGAGACCACCAGTGACGAAACGACTGAGGTTACACCCAGCACCCCCACACAGATGATATTCGCTCAACAGCTCAAGGCAGAACTGGACAGTCTGGGATTTGCAGACGTCGTGCTCGATGAGCTGGGATACCTATACGCTACACTGCCGGCATCGCCTGGCATGGAACAGGTGCCCGTGATAGGATTCATAGCGCACATGGATACAGCGCCTGATGCATCGGGCAAGAATGTCAAGCCGCGCATCATCGAACACTATGACGGCAAGGACATACAACTGAATGCTGACACCGTGATGCAGACCAGCTACTACCCAGAGTTGCTCAACCACGTGGGCGAAGACCTGATCGTGACCGATGGCACCACCCTGCTGGGCGCTGACGACAAGGCCGGCATCGCCGAAATCATCACAGCCATGACCTACCTGATGCAGCATCCCGAGATCAAACATGGCAAGGTACGCATAGCTTTCAATCCTGACGAGGAGATAGGCATGGGCGCACATCACTTCGACGTCAAGTTGTTCGGTTGCGACTGGGCATACACTATGGATGGTGGCGAAGTGGGCGAACTGGAGTTCGAGAACTTCAACGCAGCATCGGCCAAGATTACCTTCCATGGTACCAACGTGCATCCAGGCACAGCCAAGGACAAGATGATCAATGCAGCCCTGCTGGCCATGGAGTTTGCAGAACAGTTGCCCGATGATGAACGTCCGGAGCATACGGAGGGATATGAAGGATTCTACCACCTGACCAGCATGAGCGGCACCGTCGAATCGGCCCAGCTCAGCTACATCATCCGCGACCACAACCGCGAGTTGTTCGAGGCGCGCAAGCAGAATATCCTCGCCATAGCCGACAACATCAACAGCACTCATCCCGGAGCATGCGAAGTGGCACTCAAGGACCAATACTACAACATGCTCGAGAAGGTGCAGGAGGCCGACGAGGAGAACAAGAAGAAGAATCTGCCCGGCATCATAGAATTGGCCAAACAAGCCATATTGGAAGCCGGCGTTGCTCCAAAGGTACAACCCATACGCGGCGGTACAGATGGGGCACAACTCTCCTTCAAGGGTCTGCCCTGCCCCAACATCTTTGCCGGCGGCATGAACATGCACGGTCGTTTTGAGTACGTACCGATCCAGAGCATGGAGAAGGCCATGATGACCGTCGTCAATATTTGCAAGAATATAGCCAAATAACTATGACATATCACATAACTGAGAACTTCAACGAGCAGGAAAGAATAGAGATCGACCTGCCTGCCTCCAAATCGTTGTCCAACCGAGCCTTGATACTCAAGGCACTGTGTGACGAGGATTGCCAACTATCACACCTGAGCGACTGCGACGACACACGGGTGATGCTCCGAGCCTTCGAGGGTGAGAATACGGCCAACGACGGTACACCTCGCACCGTGGACATAGGCGCTGCGGGTACCTCCATGAGGTTCCTGACAGCCTACTATGCCGCCAAGGAGGGGGCCGAGGTAATCATGACGGGATCGGAGCGCATGAAGGAACGCCCCATCGGCATCCTGGTCGATGCCCTGCGAGAACTGGGTGCTCAGATTGATTATGTCGAGAAGGAGGGTTTCCCACCCCTCCGCATCAGCGGCAAGAAACTGAAAGGCGGCTCTCTCAGCATAGACGGCAGCACCTCCAGCCAGTACATATCGGCCATATTGATGATAGCCCCATGTCTGGCAGAAGGACTGCAACTCACCCTGACAGGCGAAGTCACCAGCAAGCCATACATCGAGATGACCCGCCAGATGATGCATGAATTTGGCGTCGAGACAGAATGGACGAGTGACAACTGCATACAGATTGCACCCCAGAAGTACAAGGCCAAGTCGTATGCCGTGGAGAGCGACTGGAGTGCCGCCAGTTATTGGTACGAAATAGCAACCATCTGGGCCGAATCGGGCTGTGAATGCCAATATCTGCTCAAGGGACTGAAGCAGAAGAGCCTGCAGGGCGACAGCCATGTAGCGGATTTCTTTGCCGAACTGGGCATCAAGACCTCATTCTGTCCCGAGGGGGCAGTCATAGACGCGCAGCAATTAGCCGATGAGTCAGATGATGACAGCACCTTCTCCCTCCCGGAGAAAGTAGAATGGAACCTGGCCAATCAACCAGACTTGGCGCAGACCCTCATCGCCACCTGTTGTGCCATTAATGTCCGATTCGACATGACGGGACTGCACACGCTCCGCATCAAGGAGACCGACCGCATAGCAGCAATGCAGACGGAACTACGCAAGTTCGGGTACATCGTCAATGTGATAAGCGACGACCGTATGACCTACGAAGGCGAACAGACGGATGGAGACTTCATGCCAATGATTGCCACATATCATGACCATAGAATGGCCATGGCTATAGCACCCATGGCCCCGGAAGTGGGCGACTTCTTCATCTGCGACCCCGAAGTGGTCAGCAAATCGTACCCCACATACTGGAATGACATCCAGACGGCAGGCTACATACTGACCGAACACACAGAAAGTGCAGAGGAGATTCGCAAACGAATCCAAGAAGACGAAAAACGTCATCAGCGCATTCATACTCATGCCAAGTGGGTGCTCAATACGATATTGGTCATCATCGGAGCTCTGCTTCTGTTGTGGATCGTCAAATGCGGAATATTATAAGGGGACTGCTATAGATTCCCCGATTAAGTGTTATATTGATAGATATTGTCAATTTATGGTCATTATTCTATATTTAATTGTTCTCATAGCCGGATTGGCCTTGTTGGTGTTCGGTCTCTCTCTCATCGGGCACAAACGATATGAGAAGCGCGTCGAGGAAGGCACAGCCAAACCAGACGAGACTTCGCCTTTCGAAATAACCCAGGAGGTGCCCGAAGAGTGCTGCGGACAGCATGCTACCTGCGAACGTGACTCGCTGTTGGCTGCCGTATCGAAAGAAATCATCTACTACGATGATGAGGAACTTGATGCTTACCGAGGTATCGCATCGGACGAATACACCGAGGAGCAAGTGCAGCAGTTCGCTGACATATTCTACGAACTCAAGGAAATCGAGGTGGCTGGTTGGTGCCGCTCGTTGCAACTGCGCGGCATAGAACTACCAGATGCCATCAAGGATGAGGTCTTTCTGGTAGTACGAGAACGTCGTTTCCGTCCAGTGACGGGTGGTGAAGATCATTCGGATGACAAAGTCAAGGATTAAGGACAAAGGGACGAAGGACAAAGGACAAAGGGACGAAGGACAAAGGACAAAGGACAATTGTACTATCCTAATACCCTCGTAAACATTCACCTTCGCAAACATTCACATCACAACCATACAACCTCAATAGAATGTTGAAGAAACTGCTTATATACGGTTGCGCGACCCTGCTGATGGCAGGGTGCTTCGTGGCATGCAAGACCAATACGAAATTGAACCGCGGCATAGCAGGTCTGACAACGAAATACAACATTCATTACAACGGCGAAGAGGCCTACCGCAACAGTCTCCGCACCATGGAGGAGAGTACAGCCAAAGATGACTACTCCAAGCAACTCAAGTTGCACCCGCTCTACTACCAGATAGGCCAGCAACCAACTACCCAGTTCGATGCAGCCATCGACAAATGCAAGAAATGCATACAGACCAAGAGCATCAGCACCAAGCCGAAACGCAAAGCCAAATCAACGCCAGCATACAAGCTATGGCTCACGCACGAAGAATTCAACCCATACATGCACAATGCCTGGTTGTTGTCCGGCAGAGCACAGTTCTACAACGGAGACTTCGACGCAGCTCAATCCACGTTCAACTACATCATCCGCCACTTCTGGTGGCGCCAAATGGCATTGGACGAGAGTCATATATGGTTGGCTCGAATCAAGGCGCTGCAAGGTGACCGATTCGGAGCAGAAAGCGAACTGGACGCCGTCATTTCCCACAAGAAGTACGAGACACAGCGGCAACTCAATCTGCTCGACTACTACCATCAGTGGCCGCTGCGCCTGCAGAGACTGTTCAGTCTGGCTCAAGCCGAGATACTGATGGCGGAAGAGGGCAACGAGGCAAAAGCCCTGCCCTACCTGAAGAAGGCCCGCCGCGGATTCTATACCCGAGTGCAACGCATACGCGCAGACTTCTACATGGCACAGCTCTCCGAGTCGTTGGGCCAGTATGCCGAAGCCGACCGCAACTACAAGCGCATAGTGCGTCAAGCACGTGACTACAAGACTCAGTTCAATGCCCGACTGGCCCGTGTGCGCATCATGTCGAAGATGAAGGCCGGGACGAGCAAGCAAGCCAATCCCAAGGCCCTGCGCAAGGTGGAACGCAAACTGAACAGTCTGCGCCGACAGGCCCGAAACGAGGAGTACCTGGACCAAATATATACGGCACTGGCCGAAGTATCGATGATGCAGAAAGATACAGCCAAAGCCATAGAACGCTACGAATTGGCCATTGAAAAAAGCACTCGTGGCGGAATGGAGAAAGCGGCAGCAGCCCTAAGCCTGGGAGAACTGACCTTCGGCATGGCGGACTATGTCCGTGCTCAGAAAGCCTACTCGACAGCCATGGGCATCATCAAAGAGGACTATAAGGGGTACGACGAGATTAAGACGCTTTCGGCTGTACTGGACGAACTGCAGACACACGCCGAGTCTGTCCAACTGCAGGACAGTCTGTTGCACCTTGCCACACTCGACGAGAAAGAGCTGAACAAGGTGATAGACCGAATCATTGAAGCACTCATTGAGAAAGAAAAAGAAGAGGCTGAAGCCGAACAGCAGGCAGCCTACGAGGAGCGCAAGAGCCAACAGGTTGACCCCCTCGCCCAAAAGAATACACCGACACCGACGGTGGGACAAACCGACAAGTCGTGGTACTTCTACAACCCGAGCGTCATCAGCCAGGGTAAGAGCGAGTTCCAACGCCTGTGGGGTGCTCGTAAACCCGAAGACAACTGGCGCCGCCGCAACAAGACTGAGACATTGTCATTCGAAGAGGAAACGGCCGCAGCCGACTCGCTGCAGGCTGCTGCTGACTCGCTATTGAACATGAACGACGATGCAATGGCGAATGCAGAGAATCAGCCGACCAACGGTCATGACAATCAGGCTCAGGCCGATGCTGCCCCAGGTCCAGACAACCCAAAGCCTACATACGATGAAGAGGAGATGAAAGATCCCCATCAGCGGGCATACTACCTGAGCCAGATTCCTCGCACGGAGGAGGAAGTAGCCAATGCCAACAAGATCATAGAAGAGGGTCTGTACAACGAAGGCAAGATAATCAACGAGAAGCTCGAGAACTTCCCGTTGGCCATAGAGACGTTCCAGGCCATGGAACGGCGTTACCCGGAATCGGAATTGCGCCTGGAGACCTACTACGCCATCTACCTGATGTACATGCGCATGAACCAGCCCGAACAGGCCGAGGTATGGAAGCAACGACTGATTGATTCATTCCCAGCATCGGCTTACGGTGTGGCATTGGCCGATCCCAACTACATAGACAATATGCGCGAGATGGCCAAGGGTCAGGACTCGCTGTACATCAAGACCTACGAGGCCTATCTGCTGAGTCAATCGCAACAGGTACACGAAACGTACGAATTCATCCATACCAAGTGGCCACTGTCCAAACTGATGCCGAAATTCCTCTTCCTACATGCATTGAGCTATGTACAGGAGGGAGACATCAAAGCCTTCCAAGAGGCGCTGGAGCAACTCACGGCAACCTACCCGGACAGCGATGTTTCGCCGCTGGCCAGCCTGATGGTCAAGGGCATACATGAAGGCCGCAACGTCCAGACAGGCGAAGTGACCCGAGGCATGATGTGGGGCGCATCGCTGCATCAGGCTACCGACAGCACAGCCATTGACACGACGCAAACCTTCGTGGACGATGACTATGCTCCTCACCTATTGCTGCTGGCATTCAAGACCGACAGCATCAGCCAGAACGACTTACTCTTCGAAGTAGCGAAGTTCAACTTCGAAAACTATCTGGTACGAGACTTCGACCTCGAGATAATCAATACCGGTGGCGGCATTTCGGTACTGGTCATCAGCGGATTTGCCGACCTGGACGAGTTGCTCGACTATCACGACCGTATGGACAGGTCACAGACATTGCTCCTGCCCGAAGGTCTGGTTCAGATAGACATCAATGAACCGAACTTCCGTGCATTGTTGGCAGGTCGCACCTTCCAGGACTACTTTGAATGGGTACAACGCACCTATGGAGAGGGTGCAGCCGATTCTTCTGTAACGGAAGAAGGGACCCAAGTCGAAGAGGTCAATGATTCAGACACAGATTCTTCGGACAATGGTCCTGAGAATGAGTGACAACAAAATTAACTACAAATATTCTACTATGTCTAACATCAGATACAAACTAATCCCCCTCGAAATGCTGCACGTTCGCGTGGAGCGGATATTGTTCGGTACTGGACAAGGGGTCAACGAGATACATGCAATCGTGCATCTTGACCCAGACCTGCCTGAGAACGAAGACCCAATAGCAATTCTGATGGAGGCGAAGATTGTACTTGAACAGTTCCTGGGAGCCAAGACTCTGTATGGCAGACTGATGTTGGACAAACCTCGCAGTTGGACTCCTTCCGACCAGTCAATCTCTGCTATCGTACAGCCGCCACTGGATGGGACTCCCGCAGCCCTGTGGCTATGGATGACCCAAGGCAAACCCAACGTAGCCTATCGTCACACTTTCACCCCTGGACAATCGGCGCCTACCACACTGCCACTGCTACAGCAATACCGAGAGTGGCTCGACAGTCAACACCTCTGCATGGCACAGCACTGTCTGCGCACGTGGTTCTTCGTTCACGACATCGACCGTAACTACCACGAACTGGTCAAAACCCGCCGAGAGTTCTTCGAGCACGAAAGGATGACACCCGACACCCACTACATAGCCAGCACCGGCATCAACGGCTCCCCACTACGAGAAGGTGACATCGTACAGATGGAAACCTACACCGTGCAGGGCCTCGCCCCCCAACAGATACGGTATCTGAAGGGAAGCAGCCACCTCAACCCAACTGCTGAATATGGAGTGACCTTCGAACGCGGTACCCGTGTGGAATATGGTGACAGATGCCACCTCATCATCAGCGGCACGGCAAGCATTGACAACCACGGTGCAATACTCTATCCCGATGACCCCGAGAAACAAGCCCGTCGCATGGTCGAGAACGTACAGGTACTGCTCAATGAAGGAGGTGCATCGCTGCGCGACCTGATGCATGCCATCGTCTATCTGCGACGTCCTGCCGACTACCTTGTCATCCGTGACGTATTGGCCCAACTGCTGCCAGACCTGCCTATCGTATTGCTGCATGCCCCTGTGTGCAGACCAGGTTGGTTGGTCGAAATGGAATGCATGGCAGCCATACCCAACAATAATACAGATTTCGCTACATTCTAATACCCCAAGCGAACATGAAAAAAACAAACCTGCTACCCCTGGCGACTGCATTGTTTGCAGCCTGCTCTCAGTCCCTGCCCACCGCTACGGACGACGCCATTCGCATCAATCAGATAGGTTATTATGCCAAGGAAGCCAAGACGGCAGTAATAGAAGCCGACGCCGTGGCAGATACATATAAATTGATTGACACCCAAACCACCCAAACTGTTTGGGAGGGAGAGGCTTCGCGAGTATCTACTTCGCCCTGGAGCGACAAGGTGCACCACATCATCGACTTCAGTACGGTCACTCAGCCAGGTCAATACATCATTGAGGCTGGACCCTGTCATAGGACCATCACCATAGATGCACACCCGTTCCACGACCTGAGCATCGCTGCCCTCAAGGCCTTCTACTACCAACGCTCGGGCGAACCTATAGATGCTACTTATGCCGGTCAATGGGCACGCCCTGCTGCGCATCCTGATACGTGCGTGATGGTGCATGCCAGTGCTGCAACCAAGAAACGCCCCGAGGGGACTCGGCTCTCCTCTCCCGGCGGATGGTACGACGCTGGTGACTACAACAAGTATATTGTCAATTCTGCCTTCACCATTGGAGAGATATTGATAACATATCAGTTCAATACCAACTATTTCAAGCACCTCAAACTCAATATTCCAGAGAGCGGCAATGCCCTTCCAGACATATTGGATGAAATGTTGGTCAACCTGAAATGGATGCTCACCATGCAAGATGAAGATGGCGGCGTGTACCACAAATTAACGACACCCAATTTCGAAGGCTTCCAGATGCCTGCCCAATGCTGTCAGCCTCGATACGTCGTTTACAAGAGTACAGCAGCTACCCTGGACTTCGCAGCCACGATGGCACTGGCATCTCGCATCTATGGTGAATATGACGACCAGAAAGCGTTTGCCAGACAGGCCCTGAATGCTGCCGTACTAGCATGGAAATGGGCACAACGCCATCCTAAAGCCTACTATGTACAAAATGAACTCAATGAGAAGTACCAGCCAGCCATCCAGACGGGCGAATATGGTGACGGATCATTGAACGACGAATTCCATTGGGCTGCAACCGAACTCTATCTCACCACGCACAAAAACCAATATCTATACTCTGCCACCCGCTATGCAACCAAGCGCTATTCCAGACCTACATGGGGACAAGTGGAAGGACTGGCGGCAATGGAGTGGATGGTTCAGACCACCTACGGCTTTTCGCCTGAAGCAGAACGATTGGGCAACCGATATACTACATCGGTCACCGCATTCTGCGATTCATTGCTCAACACCATTCCCCAATCTCTGTATGACGCCCCCTATGGCAATGCACCGTCCGACTTCGGATGGGGATGTCTGGCAGAAAAGGGATGTGGCAATGGACTGTCCCTACTCTTCGCCTACCGTATGACCAACGAACGCAAGTACCTCGAAGCCGCAATAAAATGCGCAGACTACCTATTGGGCCGCAACGCCACAGGCTATTGCTATGTCACAGGCTTCGGCAATAAGTCTCCGATGTATCCACACCACCGTCTATCGGCCAGCGACAACATTGACGCACCTATTCCCGGACTATTGGTCGGTGGACCTAATCCAGCACAGCAGGATCATGCCGAGGGCTATATATCCAATCATCCGGATGAGTCGTATGCCGATGTCACAGCATCCTATGCCTCAAATGAAATTGCCATCAACTGGAATGCCGGATTGGCCGCATTCATAGGCTGGCTCGACGCAGAGTTGAAGTGAGGGGGTAATGGGTAGTGGGTAATGGGTAATGAGTAAAGGGTAAAGAGTAAAGGGTAATGAGTAAAGGGTAAAGAGTAATGTATCACATCATTGCATCGAACCATTGCGAAATTGTGCAACTCTGTTATTACTTACCAATTACGTTTCTACTTCATATCCAGACATAACGAGAAAAAGAAGGCTATCACAGCCTTCTTTTTCGTATATTGTGTTTTCCAATAATCAAGGTAAGAATGAATAAATACAAATAACACTTTTAGTTGTTGTATAAAATTACTTTTACATCGCAAAGTTAATCATTTTTAGGTATTCAACCAAATTTTTTCAACAGAATATTTGCGCGAAACCGATTACACTTCACTAATTTACCACACTCTTTCCCTTTTTTATAGACCATTTCTTCATGATTGCACAACAAGTATTGCATAACTGACGGCATAAACAGGCAACATACAAAGGACTATATCTCCGAGCAACACCCAATTGCGACAATCATCGTCCAAAAAAAACTCTATTTTTTTGCATTTATCAAATTATTATTGTACCTTTGCCCTCGGTAATCGGTCTCCTTACCTGGATGCCGGACAAACGCACTTAACCACAGATATTTATGGACATACTACTTGTTATCGCAATCCTCCTGGCAGTACTTATCGCACTGATAGGTATCATTGGAGCTATTGTACCGGCATTGCCTGGCCCTCCGTTGAGTTTTGCATCTCTGGTGATAGCATACTTTACTACTACCGGATACATTAGCACTTCCCTACTCGTCACCATGCTGATTGTCACCATTGCCGTGACAGCGCTCGATTATGTGGCACCCATCTGGCTCACTAAGTTAGGCGGAGGCTCCAAACAAGCCATCACTGGTTCGACGATAGGTATGATATTAGGACTGTTCTTCATGCCCATTGGACTGATTATCGGCCCATTGGCAGGAGCCTTCATTGGAGAAATGATGCACGAGCAGCAATTGGGCAAAGCGACCAAAGTTGCATTGATGTCGTTCATCTCTTTTCTGCTCACTACAGGGCTCAAACTGGTTGCTTCGCTCCTGATGGCCTTTTATGTGTGCAGTGCCACCATACATCAAATGATTGATTTGTTCTGACATGAACCTTTTCTACCCCTCGCACGACATTGCATTGGGCAATGGAATCAGACACTTCAACCCTCCCAAGGCTGCACAGATGCTGCAGGAGGACCTCGCGTGGCTCGAAGGCATATTCGCAGACCAGCATTCTCAACCTTGGGGCTGGAACTGGGACACTCGCGAATACTTGGCACGGGAACGGCACATAGATCGGACCCAACTGCCTGATGACGCCCAACTGGAGGCCCTGCGAATGCTGTCCAACCGCAGAACGATGATCGAACTGCTGCAGGCTATTGATTACAAGGCGCCTATGCCGCAATACCTATCGACAATACAGGAAGTAGATAACTACATACAGCAGGCAGACGAATCGGGACTACCCTTCGTACTCAAGACTCCATGGAGCAGCAGCGGACGAGGACTGATACGCAGTTCCCAGACACCTCGCCCCATCATGCGACAAAGGGCATTGGCAACCATACGCAAGATGGGCGGCATAATGGCGGAAAGATGGATGCCCAAACTTCAGGACTTTGCATTGCTTTATTGGGTTGGACATGACAAGGTAACGAGCATTGGGTATTCGCTCTTTGACAACGACAGCAACGGAACATATCGTCAAGGTTATCTGTTGAGCAACGAAGCCATCGAGAAAAGAATATGTGCACCATTCCCATCGGCAAACAATACTTCATCAACCGGTTCATTGAGCATCGAGCAATTGCACCAGATACGAGACCAGATATCAGAGACATTGACCCGAATGTTACGTCCCTATTTCGGCCTACCCTGGCAAGTCGGGTACCTGGGCATAGACCTGATGACCCTGCATGACTGCGAATGGACCTGGGCATGCTGTGAAATGAACTTGCGTTGCACTATGGGCATCGTTGCCCGTCTGTGGGCAGATAGGAACTTGTCCAACGGAAGCGAAGGCCGATTCATGATTTCACCAATGGGCAATGATGGACATTTCGAAGCGAAATTTCTCATCGACAAGGAGCATTGACAAATGCTTACTCTATGTTAATGAGCACCCCATACACGCTCATCTCATATCAATTCATAATTGTAACAAACATTTCATAGATAAAACAGCTGTTTTCGTTGCATTTTTTGCAGATTTTTAATCATTTTAGTTTATAGGTCACAAAAAATTATTATCTTTGCAACGTTTAAAAAGAGGGATACGAAGTCTTGTCGTACCCTTGATGCAAAATAAATAACGTAATAAAGATATGTGATTTCTATGGAATTTACAGCGCAACAAATAGCTATGTTCTTGCATGGAGAGGTAATCGGTGACCCCAACGCCAAGGTAAACGACCTGGCTAAAATCGAAGAGGGCCAACCGGGCAAGCTCTCATTCTTGAGCAACCCCAAATATACTGAATATCTATATTCAACACAAAGCAGCATCGTACTGATTGATGCATCGATCGAGATTGATGCGGCTCGGACTTACAACCCCACATTGGTCAAAGTAGCTGATGCCCGTGCTGCTATGGGCCTGCTACTCAACATGGTGCAAGAGGCTCTCAATCCCCGCAAGAAGGGCATCGAACAGCCTGCATTCATTGCCGAAGGTGTTCAGGTTCCTGCTGATGCTTACGTCGGTGCTTTTGCATATCTTGCCAAGGGTGTCACCATTGGCGAAGGTTCACAGATCTATCCACAGGTATATCTGGGAGACAATGTCAAAATCGGCAAGAACTGCCTGATTTATTCAGGAGTGAAAATCTACCACGATTGCGTAATCGGTGATAACTGCATTCTGCACAGCGGATGCGTGATTGGTGCAGATGGGTTCGGCTTTGCTCCTGCCGATGGACAGTTGCAAAAGATCTCACAAATAGGCAACGTGATACTGGAAGGCGACAACGAAATAGGTGCCAACACTTGTATAGATCGTGCCGTAATGGGCCACACCGTAGTTGGTCGAGGCACCAAGATGGACAATATGGTGCAGATAGGCCACAACGTAGTAATGGGTCAGAACAATATATTCTGCGCTCAGGTCGGTGTGGCTGGAACGACTAAGATTGGAGATTGGAACACCTTCGCCGGCCAGGTCGGCGTAGCGGGACAACTCAGCATCGGCAGTCAAAACATCTTTGGCGCACAATCGGGCATCCCTGGCAACATCAAGGACAAACAGGTTCTGATGGGTACTCCTGTCATTCCTGCCAAAGAATGGGCTCGCCAGGCAGTCTATCTGAAACATCTGCCAGATATGCAGAAAGACATCAACGAACTTAAAAAACAAAAATAATACATAAGAAATGACTCAGAAACAACAAACGCTTGCCGCACCATTCACATTGAACGGCAAGGGTCTCCACACAGGATTGGACATCACCGTTACATTCAAACCCGCAGAGCCTAATACTGGCTACAACATACAGCGCATTGACCTGGAAGGTCAGCCCGTCATTGAGGCTATTGCAGACAATGTGGCTGCTACCAACCGTGGTACCGTAGTCAAAAAAGGTGACATCGTAGTCAGCACTATCGAACACGCAATGGCTGCTTTGTACTGCGCAGGCATTGACAACTGCTTGATTGAAGTCAACGCTCCTGAATTTCCTATCTTGGATGGTTCAGCCCTTCCCTTTGTTGAAGCAATTGACAAAGTTGGCGTAGTAGAACAGGATGCCAAGCGCGATGTATTCCGTATCATGAAGAAATATACGGTCGAGGATGAAGAGAACAATATCAAACTCGAGATTTATCCTGACGACCACTTCTCTGTCACCACTTTTGTAGATTATCCTTCACCAGTTCTCAACAACCAGTTTGCTGTGATGAACGATGTAAGCGAGTTCAAGGAACAGATTGCTGGTGCCCGCACTTTCGTTTTCGTACGCGAAGTTCAGCCTTTGCTGGCTGCTAACTTGATCAAGGGTGGCGACCTGGACAATGCCCTCGTCATCTACGACCAGAAGGTAGAGCAGACCGAACTGGACAAACTGGCTGCTGCCATTGGCGCTCAAGCTCCATCGGCCGACCGTCTCGGCTATGTGCAGAAACGTCCTATCAAGTGGGACAACGAACCTGCCCGTCACAAGTTGCTTGACATTCTGGGAGATATTGCATTGATTGGCAAATTTATCCAGGGCCGTATCATTGCTACCCGCCCAGGTCACGGCATCAACAACAAATTGGCACGCGCAGTCCGCAAGGATGTAAAGCATACTGAAGTTCAGGCTCCTACATACGATCCTAATGCTGAACCATACATGGACAACATCGGTATCAAGGCTGTAATGCCACACCGTTACCCAATGCAGTTGGTTGACAAGATTATGACCGTTGAGCCTAACGACTACATCATCGGCATCAAGAACGTTACGGCCAACGAGCCTTTCTTCCAGGGCCACTTCCCCGAGGAGCCTGTCATGCCAGGTGTACTGCAGGTTGAGGCTATGGCTCAATGCTCAGGCATATTGGTTTTGAGTTGCGTAGAAGAGCCTGAGCGCTACTCGACATACTTCATGAAGATTAACAATGTCAAGTTCCGCCAGAAGGTTGTTCCTGGCGACACTCTCGTCTTCCGCGTTCAGTTCCTCTCTCCTCTGCGCCGTGGCATAGCAGAAATGAAAGGCTATGCCTTCGTAGGTGACAAGATTGTCAGCGAAGCAGAGTTTATGGCTCAGATTGTCAAGAACAAATAAATATACAAGGACATAACGTCCCTCTATAAAATTCACTCTAATGAACAATATCTCTCCATTGGCATATATCGAAGAAGGTGCCAAGATTGGTGATGGCGTAAAAATAGGCCCATTCAGTTGCATATACAGCGACACAGTTATCGGCGATGGTACCATCATTGAGAATAACGTTACCATCTTCGCTGGCGCCCGAATCGGCAAGAACTGTCATATCTTCCCAGGAGCTTGTATAGCAACCACCCCACAGGATCTCAAATTCAAAGGTGAATATACAACTGTCGAAATCGGCGATGGAACTCAGTTGCACGAATGTGTTACCGTACACAGAGCAACTGCATCGAAACAAGTAACCAAGATTGGCAAGAACTGCCTGATTATGGCATATTGCCATGTGGCTCACGACTGCAACGTTGGCGATAACGTAATTATGTCCAACAGCGTACAGATGGCCGGCGAAGTTGTAGTTGATCCATTCGCTGTAATTGGCGGCGGCACCTTGATACACCAGTTTACCCATATCGGCAGTTTCTGCATGATTCAAGGCGGTACTGGTCTGACCAAGGATGTTCCTCCATATACAATGGTAGGCCGTTCTCCAGCCAAATATATGGGCCTGAACTCTGTTGGATTACGACGTCGTGGCTTCTCTGCCGAACAGGTACTCAACATTCAGGAAATCTACCGCGTAATCTATATGAGTGGTCTCAATACCACCCACGCCTGCGACAAGGTAAGTCAGGACTTCCCTTCATCGCCAGAACGCGACTACATCCTGCAGTTCGTGCGTAACAGCGATCGTGGTATCATAGCAGGCAATATGTAAGTCTCACTAAACCCTCCTATACTATGGTTTACAAATTCTGCGTACTGAGCGACGAAGTTGAAGACTTCCGCCGCGAAATTGAGATTGATGCTGATGCAACATTCTCGGACTTGAATAAGGCCATTCTTAAATCGTGCAAATATAAAAACGATTTGATGACCTCATTCTTCATCTGCGACAGCTACTGGGACAAACAACAGGAGATAACAGCAGTTGACATGAACGATGACCCAAAAGCCGACCCTATTCCGCTGATGGACAAGACTCACATCATTGACCTCATTCCCGAGGATAAGGCTGCAGACAAGGCAAAGATGCTTTTCCTGTTCGATACGATGTGTGACCGATACCTCTTCATGCAGGTACGCGAAGTTATCGACCACAAGCACCTGCTCAATCCAGAAGTAGTAGTGAGCAAGGGCAATGCTCCTAAGCAGGAGGGTGACATCGATGCAATGTTCGACGACCTGGACGTAAACTCAATGTACGGCGACGAAGATTACGATCCAGACGAACTCGACTCTGAAGGTTATCAGGACCTCGAGGATATTGAATCGAGATAATTCAGTTGTTTTCATTCTAAGTCCAAAAAGACAAAGTCATACAAGTTTAAACCCTACAAGATTAAGTCCTATAAGACTTTGTATAATAAAAAACATCCGAACTGCTAAATGTAAGTTCGGATGTTTTTTTATTCAATCTTCAGTCTTACCATTCTTATACTGCGTCGGTGACAGACCGAACTGTTTCTTGAAGCATTTGCTGAAGTAAAGCGAGTCATTGTAGCCAACGGCAAAACTGATTTCCGAAACATTGAGATTATCCTGATTGAGAAGCATCTCGGCAGCACGTTGCAGACGCATGGTACGGAGATATTCGTTGGGCTTATAGCCAGTTAGATTGCGCACCTTGTTATAGAATTGCGAGCGACTCATGTTCATCTCCTGAGCAATCTCATCAATACTCAAATCTGCGTTGGACATCTGTTGCTCAATAATCTGGTTGAGAGAGTCAATAAACTTCTGCTCACGCATATCACTAAAGAATTTACGCTTGAACTCGGCCATCTGCTTCTCCACACGGATATGCTCCTCCAGACGATGAATCTTGCGCACGGCAGCCACTACCAACCAAGTTACGGCAGCAGCCACTACAAGATAAATGATAATCATCCACCACGAGAACCACCACGGCAAACAGATGCGCACGGTATAAACCACGTTTTCTGTGGACCACAGTCCCTCTCCATTACATACCTGCACATGCAGTTTATACCGCCCCGGAGAAAGATGCTTGTACTGAACCGTATGTGAAGATGTAGCCTCCGACCAATCTGCATCATATCCCTCCAGCCAATAACGGTACTGGATTCGTGCTCGACCTGTATAGTCGAACTCGGTGAACTGGAACTCAAGATTATTTTGTTGATGCGAAAGCGTGAACGACTGCGAGTGCGAAATACCAGCCTCGGAATGTACTTCGCCTCGAAACTGGCGCAACGAAGTACCATTGACCAAGAGATCGGAAAGCACAGTCCGCTGCGATACATCAGGCACACGGCGATGTTGAGTGGGAAGCACAAGGATTCCCCGGTCCGTACCAAACAACATCCGTCCATCGGTAAGTTGCATACAGGCATTCTCACTGAAGCAATTGGCCGACATCTGGTCCGAACAGAAATAGCTGCTCACTGTGTATTGTTGCAGGTCTATACGAGACAGGCCATACTCTGTACCTGCCCACAGGTAACGATCTGCCTCAACCAGCAACTGAGTCACACTGTTATTGGCCAATCCCTGGGCCGTAGTGAAGGATCGGCACGACAGAGACTGCGATGAAGAGATATCGAGGCAAAGCAAACCTGCCCCCACTGTTCCAACCCAAAGATGTCCAAGGTAATCAAGTGCAAGGGAGTATATTTCGTTGACAGGCAAAGTACCTCGTGTTGCGCTATAGAGTGTATATGCCGCTGGTTGCTGTATCAATGAATCGGGCCAAAAACGAACCAGACCATCATTGGTCGCAGCCCATATATAACCCACAGAATCCTGTACCATACAACGCACTCGGCTGAGACCATAAGAATCATTGAGGAAAGAAACAAATTGCATCGTTCCATCTGCTTGAGGCAAAGCTAATGCCAATCCACCACCGAATGTACCGACCCATATACGCTGGTTACGATCCTGAAGCAAGCTATAGATATGATTGCTAGGCAACGAAGAGGCATCATTTTTATTGTTCCAGTATGTAGTTGTTCCAACTCGCAGACCATTTCCACGTGTTCCCTGCCAAAGCGTACCGTCAGCTGCAGATAGTTGACAATAGACATCGGGCCACGACTGTTGATGAGACAAAACTTGTCCCTGATGCGAGAGAGAATACATCCCATCATCTCGAGTGCCCACCGCAATGGTACCATCGGGCAAGGGACGAATACTACGGACCTGGCACAATTCATCCTCCTGTTGAGGCGACAACCAATAATCGCCCTGCACACGCGGCAATGCCAACAGATGTAGGCCTGCACGATTGCAACCCACCCAAGCATGTCCTTGACGATCCGTATAGCAACAGAGAACCTGAGCAGAAGGCAGCAATGGCTGGGCAGAAGAATTGGTACGATCTATACGCTCAATATTTTGACCCGAAGCATCGGCACAATACAGGCCAATGGTACTGCTACCGATCAAGATACGACCATCGGGCAAACGAGAAAGCGATACATGTGGACTGGGATCAACACCTGGGCCTACCCAGGGCGCCAACGAAAGCATCACTGCATCGTGAGTACCATCGGACAGAAGCAGCTTGCCATCCATATCGCACATCCATACATCGCTGCCACTCGAATACCGACGTGGTTGACGCATACTGAATTCCGGACGAGGTTGCACGGCACCAGTATTCATATCGTAATCAAATACAAGACCTCTACTATAAAGCAACCAATGGTCTCCAGCCGACATGGCATACTTGACAGACAATGGACGACCGGAGTGCTGCACCTGGGCAACTACGCGAACTGAGTCTCCCACAGTCTCATATATGGCTCCAGAAGTGCTGACCACGAACAACCGGTCATGCCACAATCGACAGTCGCGCATATCAACAGCAGACATTACCGGAACAACGGTATCGTGGAGGCAATCCAGACGTACCAACCCTGCGGATGTTCCAATCCAAAGGGAGGAAGCAGTATCTCGAGCCACAAACGAGATGCGGCCATCTGGCATACCTCCTCGCCCAATAGCATATTGGTGAGATACAAGACTCCGACCATCGGCATAACCTACCACGAGCAGCACACTGTCTGACCACAAGGCTACTCGACTTTGTGCTGCATCATTGTCACTCAAGAGCGATATAGAAGAGTAGCGGTCAACATAAGGACCATGGGCAGAATAATCGACAAACCGTTCGTTGACCAAATCAAAACAACCGAAATACTGCCCCGAACACTTGACCCACAAATACTGGTGGTCATCTTCATAGAGGTCAGTAACAGCATTGACAGGCAATCCAGGGGCTCCAGATGCTGGATTGCTCCTATAATTGGTAAATGTATGACCATCGTAGCAACTCAGGCCATTGGATGTCCCTATCCACAGAAAACCCTGACTGTCTTGCCACACAGTACGCACAGTATTGCCAGGCAAACCATCAACCGTAGTCAGGTGTCGAGTCTGGAATCCCGTACTCGCTTCGACCACCGACGTAAGGCCGATGATACAAAGAACCGACAACCAATATTTGCATTTATGTATCAGACTATAGATATAATATATCATGCGTAGGATATGAAAATAAAGATGTTGAGTTATGGTGCAAAATTAGGGAATAATCGGTAATGATGCAAATATTGACAGTACAAAAAGCCATTTATCCATACTTTTGGACGGAAAATCCATATCGTTTCTACCAATTTTGCCTATCTTTGCACCAAAATAATCTAATAGCTAAAAAAAGCCTATGTCTCTCAAACTGTCTCTACTGGCTGTAACAGCCATCACGGTATGCTCGGCTGCCATGGCCGATAACCAACGCGCTACCTACAATTTCAATTCAGACTGGCAGATGCTCGTTACGCCGCAAGATTCGGCTGAATTCTTTGCCTCTCCCCTGTCAACAAAAGTAGGTGCCCAATCCGTTACCCTGCCCCACGCCTGGAACGAAGATGAATCGTACAAAGTATATATACACGACCTGTCATCGGCCATCGTATGGTACTACAAGACTTTTGCCATGCCCCAAACTGATAATGGCAAACGTGTCTATATAGAGTTCGAAGGAGCCCGGCAGAGTGCCGACGTATGGCTGAATGGTCATAAACTGGGATTCTCCGAAAACGGCGTAATGGCCTTCGGCTTCGACCTGACTCCCTACATTAAGTATGACGGAGAAAATCAACTGGTAGTACGCTGCGACAATGACTGGAACTACCGCGAACGACTGACAGGCTCAACCTATCAATGGAACAACAAGAACTTCAATGTCAACATGGGCGGACTCAATCACAATGTCCGCATGCATGTTACCGGACAGATCTTCCAGACATTGCCCCTATATGACAACCTCGGCACAGTCGGCACTTATATCTATGGTACGGACTATGACATCAGCGGCAAGAAAGTGACAGCTCATGCCGAAGCACAAGTGATAAATGCGACCGATGCCCAGCAAGCAGTTCGTCTGCAGGTGCAAATAACAACCCCTGAAGGCAAGCAGATTGCCCGATTCAGCGGCAAGCAGCTGAAGATTGCAGCCGGAGACACCGTGACCCTTTCTGCTGCCAAACGGCTATCTGGTGTCGAGTTCTGGTCCTGGGGATACGGATACCTATACGATGTGCAGACCGAGCTATGGGTAGATGGGCAGTGTGTCGATGCCTTGAACCAACGCACAGGTTTCCGCAAGACTACATTCGGCAATGGCAAGGTTTACTTGAACGACCGTTGTTTCATGGTGCATGGTTATGCTCAACGCACATCAAACGAATGGCCTGCCTTAGGAACGGATTTTCCCGCTTGGATGTCGGACTACTCCAACCACATGATGGTGGAATCGGGCGGCAACACCGTGCGCTGGATGCACATCACACCCTCCAAGCAGGAGGTCGAATCGTGCGACCGCGTCGGATTGGTCCAAGCATTACCTGCCGGAGATGCAGAGAAAGATGCCAAAGGCCGTCAGTGGGAGCAGCGCACCGAGGTGATGCGCAGCGCCATCATCTATAACCGCAACAACCCATCAGTAATCTTTTATGAATCGGGCAATGAGTCCATCTCGCGCGAACACATGATTGAGATGGTTGCCATTCGCGACAAATATGACCCTTACGGAGGTCGCGCCATTGGCAGCCGCGAGATGCTCGACATCCAGGAGGCTGAATATGGCGGAGAGATGCTCTATACCAACAAGAGCGGACAGCACCCAGTCTGGGCCATGGAGTACTGCCGTGACGAAGCCTTCCGTATGTACTGGGACAACCACTCGTACCCCTATCACCAGACCGGTGCAGGTGGATACTACAAACGAGTCAAGGCCAATGACTACAACCGCAATCAAGATGACTTCTGCATTGAATTGATTCGCCGTTGGTACGATTACTACCTGCTGCGTCCTGGTATGGGCAAACGAGTTTCGTCAGGCGGAGTGAAGATCATTTTCTCCGACACCAATACGCATGGGCGCTCAGAAATGAACTACCGTGTATCGGGTGTGGTCGATCCATTGCGCATTCCGAAAGAGGCATTCTACGTACATCAACTGATGTGGCGTTCTTGGGTTGACATCGAGCATAACCAGACTTACATTATTGGTCATTGGAACCACATTGACGGTGTGGTAAAGGACGTGTACGTCGCATCGACCGAACCGACTGTTGAACTCTTTCAGGACGGCAAGTCATTGGGCAAGAACACCCGTGCCGAGTATCGCTTCCTTCACACATTCAAGAATGTGACCTGGAAACCAGGCACACTGCGTGCCATTGGATACGATGCAGATGGCAAAGCCGTATCGGAGTACGAAATCCGAACCGTGGGACGCGCAGACCATTTGAAGCTATCTCTCATCTCCAACCCACTCGGCATGAAGGCCGACGGCAGCGACATAGCTATCGTACAGATTGAAGTCGTCGATGCTCAAGGCCTACGTTGCCCATTGGACAACCGGTTTATCAATTGGACAATAGAAGGTCCAGGCGAATGGAGAGGTGGTGTAGCCAAGAGCCAGGATCTGGATAATTTCGTCCTCTCCCAGATGTTGCCTGTCGAAGCTGGCGTAAACCGTGTATTGGTACGTTCCACGCCCCAAGCTGGAACTATTCGTCTCACAGCTAATGCCAAGGGCCTTGCTTCACAAAGCATTGAGATACAGACCGAGGCATGCCCAACACAGTATGGCCGTAATGACTACCTGCCACAGCAGCTGCTGCCATGCCGACTCGAACTCGGTCCTACCCCATCTACACCAAGCTACACAGACAAGATGCTGACTGCGCCAATCATCTCCGCACAAGCAGGAACCAACAATGATCAGGCCAAGCACAGTTTCGATGACAACGAACTCTCGGAATGGCGAAATGATGGCAAGCTCAAGACGGCTTGGATTACCTACACACTGCAGCAGCCTGAGGCAATCACCGACATCAGCATCAAACTAACTGGTTGGCGTAAACGCAGCTATCCTTTGGAGATATATGCAGGTGATTCTCTCATCTGGAAAGGCGATACACCCAAATCCCTTGGTTACTGCAACCTGCACATTGACCATCCTGCCAAGGCACAACAATATACCATTCGTCAGACAGGTTCTTCACAAGACAAAGATGCCTTCGGACAGATAGTCGAAGTGGCTGTAGCCAATGCGAGCGAACTGGACCTATACAAGCAAGCTGGTTCAGACAAGATCCGAGGAGAACTACGCATCGTCGAAATAGACTTTCTCAAAGCCATAGCAGAGTTAGAATAACGGGTGTTCTATAAATAAAAATGCAACTTGTCAGATAGAGTCATTCTTGAAGACAGGTTGCATTATTTTGACTTCCTTATTTCTTGACAAATCAAAGAAACCCCATACAACAATCCGCGACGAAAATGAGCAATATCAATTTCGTCGCGGATTATATAATGTACGAAAGAGCTGATTAGAACTCTGCTGTCTTAGGAGTGCGTGGGAATGGAATAACGTCGCGGATATTCTGCATACCAGTCACGAAGAGAATCAGACGCTCGAAACCGAGGCCGAAGCCAGCGTGAGGGCAAGAACCGAAACGACGAGTATCCAGATACCACCACATATCCTTCATTGGGATATTGCGGGTCTCAATCTCATTGAGCAACTTATCATAGTTCTCCTCACGGACAGAGCCACCGATAATCTCACCGATCTGAGGGAAGAGGACGTCGGTACCCTGTACGGTCTCCTCCATTTCCTTACCTTCGAAGACGGGCTTCTCGGCGTCAATCTTCATATAGAAAGATTTGATCTTCTTAGGATAGTTAGTCATGATGACAGGCTTCTTGAAGTACTCCTCAACGAGGAAGCGCTCGTGCTCTGAAGCGAGGTCATCACCCCAGTTGCAAGGGAACTCAAATTTCTTACCATCCTTGATAGCCTGCTGCAGGATTTCGATACCCTTGGTATAAGGCAGATGCACGAAATCTTCCTTGAGCACACCCTCCAGACGCTCGATGAGAGTTGGATCAATCAGCTTGTTGAGGAACTCGAGATCCTCACGGCAATTATCCAATGCCCAACGAACACAGTGTTTGATGAAGTCCTCCTCGAGAGCCATCAGGTCATCCATATCATAGAAGGCGACCTCAGGCTCAATCATCCAGAACTCTGCCAAGTGACGAGGAGTATTAGAATTCTCAGCACGGAATGTTGGGCCGAAAGTATAAATCTGACCCAATGCCGTAGCACCCAATTCACCCTCCAACTGACCAGAGACAGTGAGAGAAGTCATCTTGCCGAAGAAGTCATCATCGTAGATAATACTACCATTCTCATCCTTCTTGAGGTCATAGAGATTCTTGGTAGTGACCTGGAACATCTGACCGGCACCCTCACAGTCCGAAGCGGTGATAAGAGGAGTATGGAAATAGTAGAAACCGTGCTCGTGGAAATACTGATGAATGGCAATTGCCATATTGTGGCGTATGCGCAAGATACAACCGAATAGATTGGTACGAGGACGCAAGTGAGCCTTCTCACGGAGGAACTCCAAAGAGTGACCCTTCTTCTGCAAAGGATACTCGTTAGAATCGCAGTCACCGAGCACTTCAATCTCGGCAGCCTGAATCTCACAAGACTGATTACCGCCCTGGCTGGCAACCAACTGACCGACGACCTTCAAGCAGGCGCCAGTAGTGATGCGTTTCAGCAGAGCCTCATCAAACTTCTCGACATCTGCAACAATCTGAATGCCACTAACGCAGCTACCATCATTGAGAGCGATGAACTTGACAACCTTGTTGCCTCTCATGGAACGCACCCAGCCACACACTGTGACTGAGCGGTCCAATTTAGCCTCCTTTAAGACCGATTTGATTATTTCTCTTTTCATCGTCTTCAGGATTATTCGAATGCACCCATTTTGAGCATATTAACCTCCTGCTGAGTGAGGTGACGCCAACGGCCACGAGCCAAGTTCTTCTTGGTCAAACCAGCGAAGTAAACACGGTCAAGCTTGGTTACACGGTATCCAAGGTGCTCAAAGATACGACGTACGATACGGTTCTTGCCCGAGTGGATTTCGATACCAACCTGGTTCTTGTCCTCCTCATTAGCGTATGCAATAGCATCAGCCTTGATCGTACCATCCTCGAGATCGACACCAGCAGCAATCTTAGCCAGATCATCTTCAGTCACATCCTTATCCAACCATACGTGGTAGATCTTCTTCTTGATATACTTAGGATGGGTAAGCTTAGATGCCAGGTCACCATCATTGGTGAGCAACAATACACCAGTGGTATTGCGGTCCAAACGTCCTACTGGATAGATACGCTCCTGACTTGCATTGCGTACCAGATCCATAACGGTCTGACGACCCTGAGGATCATCGCTCGTTGTAACAGTATCCTTAGGTTTGTTGAGCAGGACATATACCTTGCGCTCAAGGCTGACAGGCTGATCGTTGAACATGATGCTGTCCTTGCGGGTTACCTTGGTACCCAACTCAGTTACAACCTCACCGTTAACCTTGACCGAACCATTCTGGATGTACTCATCAGCCTCACGACGAGAGCATACACCAGCATTGGCCAGGTACTTGTTAAGACGAATCTCCTCATTTGGATCAACTATAGCCTCAGTATATTCTACTGGACGCTGTGGATTGTAAGCCTGTTTGCGAGGAGCTGGACGACGCTGCTGGAAACCGCCATTGCGACCATAACCGCCCTGCTGGGGACGACCGTAGCCACCCTGCTGGGGACGACCGTAGCCACCCTGCTGGGGACGACCGTAGCCACCCTGCTGAGGACGACCGTAACCACCCTGCTGGGGACGACCGTAGCCACCCTGCTGGGGACGACCGTAACCGCCCTGCTGAGGACGACCGTATCCACCCTGCTGAGGACGACCGTAACCGCCCTGCTGAGGACGACCATAGCCACCCTGAGGACGACCATAGCCACCCTGCTGAGGCTGCTGCATAGGCTGCTGACCATCCTGAGGCTGAGCATTCTCACCCTTGTCAGCTGATGTCTGATAGTGCTGTTCTGCACCTGGGTTCTGCTGGTAGTTGTTGTAACGTGGCTGGTAACCACCCTGAGGACGGCCGTAGCCACCCTGCTGAGGACGACCGTAACCACCCTGAGGACGGCCGTAGCCACCCTGGCGAGGCTGGTAACCACCCTCCTGATAACCACCCTGCTGCCTATCATAGTTATTCTGCATACGTGGTTGGTAAGCATTACGGGGCTGGTAAGAACGTCCATAATTACGATCCAGAGGGGCATCCAGATTGCGCGATTCGCTGATGCGAGGACGGCGCTTGGGCTGCTGGTCTTCGCCCTCATTCTGTGGAGCTGAAGCCTGTGGGTTCTGATTTTCTTCCATAATTCTTTGTTAAATAGTAAAATGTTAGTAAAAAATTTTATTAAATACCGGTATAATTGTTAGGAGCGAGTGCATGCAGCTCTGCTTTCACTGACTCCGAAACGTTTAATGTATCAATAAATTCTGAAATAGTCTGTTGGTTCATGCCCGTATTGACACGGGTCAAAGCCTTGAGCGTCTCATAGGGTTTAGGATATCCCTCACGGCGCAAGATTGTCTGAATGCCCTCGGCAACGACAGCCCAGGCATTGTCCAAATCTCTCTTGATGGCCGACTCATTGAGCAGCAACTTACGCAAGCCCTTCAGTGTGCTGGCCAATGCAATCAACATATGACCCATAGGAACACCGACATTACGCAATACAGTAGAGTCAGTCAGGTCACGCTGCAAACGGCTCACAGGCAACTTGACAGCCAGGTGCTCCAGGATAGCATTGGCGATACCGAGGTTACCCTCAGAGTTCTCGTAGTCAATAGGATTGACCTTGTGAGGCATAGCCGACGAACCGACTTCTCCAGCCTTGATCTGCTGTTTGAAGTACTCCATCGAGATATACTGCCAGAAGTCCTTATCGACATCGAGCAACACCACATTGATACGGCGCAGAGCGTCGAACAAGGCAGCCATATTATCATAATTTGAAATCTGCGTAGTCCACTCCTCTCGGCCTATGCCCAACTTCTCAGACAAGAACTTGTTGCCAAAGGCACGCCAGTCGCGCTCAGGATATGCAATGTGGTGCGCATTAAAGTTGCCAGTAGCGCCACCGAACTTGCCAGTGAAAGGCACCTGTTTCAGCAACTCCAGCTGCTGACGCAGACGATATACAAAGACCATGATCTCCTTACCCAGACGAGTAGGAGAAGCAGGCTGACCATGCGTACGGGCCAACATAGGAATGTCTTTCCACTGTTCAGCATAAGCAGCCAGTTGGTCAATGACTTCCTGCAATGCAGGCACATAGACCTCAAAGACACACTCCTTGATAGACATCGGAACAGCCGTATTATTAATGTCCTGGCTGGTCAGACCGAAATGAATAAATTCCTTGAAAGACTCCAATCCAAGTTTGTCGAACTCCTCTTTGAGCAGATATTCGACAGCCTTAACATCGTGATTGGTAACTTGCTCAATCTCCTTGATGCGCTGAGCATCTTCGACAGAGAAATTCTGATAGATGGCACGCAATTTAGGGAATACAGAAGCAGGCACACTTGCCAACTGAGGCAGAGGCAATTCGCACAATGCGATAAAATACTCAACCTCAACACGCACACGATACTTGATGAGAGCAAATTCTGAGAAATAGTTGCTCAGTACCTCCGTCTTACTGTGATATCGACCATCAATCGGACTTACTGCAGTCAACGGACAGAAATCAAATTTCATTGTAGTTTAAGTTATTAATAAGCAATCAAAAATTTTGCTAAAATAAATAAATTAGTATTATTAGTAGAAGGGGAATATTGTAGAGTGAAACAATTACTTTTACTATTACTATTTTCCGAGCATTACACGCGAGGACCTTTTCCTGGCGTTTTAGTGAATGGTGCCTCACCGAGAGGCAATGGGTGGGATAAATCCAAATATCCCTTGGGCAGAATAAAAAAGAATCTCTTCTAATTACAGTGCAGCGCCATATAACAAACAAGAACAGAGTTGGCGCGGCACGACCGTATAATGAGCAATCAGACGCGCTTTATATTGCGCTTTTGCTACTTCTTCCAGAACCGGAAACCCAAGTTAACCATCAATGCACTTTGGGCAGTGTGACAATCTTCTACAATGGCTTGAAAAACACCTGGTTGATAAGTTACGCTGGCCGAGAATTGCCAGAGGTCATAGCCTATGCCTACCTGTGGACCCAAGTTCCAGTTACCCATACCAGAGGGGCTACCCACCAACTTGTCAATGTAAATACCGGCATTGAGCGACATGCGCTGATGTTTTGAAAGGTTCAAGAAATATCGAGCCTGACATTGCAATTCGGCACCCTGCCAAGTAATTTCCTCAGTTTCTTCCTGGCGCATAACGTTGCCATAATCCAGACCATTGTCGTAATAATAGAGATGATCACCACCCTTACGCATATAGTAGAGAGCAGTCTGCATACCCCATTTCTTATTGAAGGCCTGATCCCAGGCAAATCCCAGGTTAAAGCTGTTGTCTGTATTACCCCAATACTCGCTGAAGCCCTTGCCCAGATTATCATCAGACACAGACTTGAAGTTCATCCAACTATGCACATATCCGGCAGTCAATGTAAACGTTGCACCGCAGAAGTAATATTCTTCACGGGCCTGACGTCGAGCCTGCTCTCTCTTGGTAAACTTCTGTGCAAAAAGGGTTGGACAAGCGAAAAGTGCAAGCGAAAAGATTAAAAGAGTTCTCTTAAATTGCATTATAAAAGCGCGCGCGATAAAAAATTAACTCGGGAAACTCTGCTTTCATTCAGCAGAGCCCCCGGATATAATTTCTTAATTTGGGTTTATTGTTACGTACAACAGGATTATCTCCCTGTCGAACCAAGATGTACGGCGGGGGAATGGTGAGTAATCCGGTTTATTTACCGCCGATCTTATCAGCGCTCTTACCGCCGAAGATCATCAGCAATACACCAACGATGACTAAACCGAGGCAACCAACCAACGTCCAGTTGTAAACTTCTTTGTCCATATCTGAGTTAAAGATGACATACAAGGCAACTACGACCAACAGGATGAGGATTGCACCTCCGTAAATCTTCAAAAATCGCATAATGATATATGTTTAAAGTTTTTTTTGATATTTTCGATTTGAAATTCTGTGCAAAGTAAATGAATTTTTCAATAAGTTGAGCAAAAAGGACCGAAAAAATGCATTATTTTTAGTATTTTTCAATATCTTTGCCCCGAAAATACCCAAAAGTAGTATTTTTTAACAGTCAAAGGGCGATTGTCCACAGCATTTGCCAACAGTGTATTTCTCCTCCCGACGGACAGTTCCATGGAAGCTGGAGTTCTCCATAATATAAGAGAAACAGGCACTTGCGAATAGTGAATCACCCCCAGTTCACTGCTGAAAGAAATATAGAACCAATAAATATGATAGTTTTTTACATTATTTACGAAGTGTGTATCATCCTGCCCTGCGCACTGATCCTGACCATTTTGGCAGGACTGTTCACGACCATTGGTTGCATGTGCGGTATGGGCAAAATAATGGGCTATTGGCCCGGCGTCATTTGGGGCAAGTGCATATGTTACCTATGCCTCTCCCCCTACAAAGTCGAGGGACGCGAAAAGATTGACAAGAAAACCTCATACATTTTTGTAGCCAATCACCAGGGCGCTTTTGACATCTTCCTCCTCTACGCAGGATTGGGACATTCCTTCCGATGGATGCTGCGCAAGGGAATCAAGAAACTTCCCATCGTGGGCATCGCCTGTGACAAGGCCGGACAGATATGGGTAGATGAGAGAGGTTCATCCGGTTTGATTCACACCGTACGTCAGGCACTGCAGACACTACAAGGCGGCACCTCAATGGTAGTCTTTCCCGAAGGAACGCGCACCAAGACAGGACACCTCAACCGCTTCAAGAAGGGAGCCTTCACCCTCGCAGCAATGCTCCGCATGCCCGTAGTACCCATTACCATCGATGGTCCCTACCATATCCTACCCAAGGGATCGTGCATCGTACATCCCCATCGAATGAAAATCATCATCCACGACCCGCTACCTGCAGTCACCCGTCAGGAGGGGACCGAGCAGGGCGTTGACCGTCTTTTGCGCGAATCACAGCGAGTCATAGCCGAAAGTCTCAATGAACCAGTTATGCAGTAAACCCAAGGGCGATCCTCGTTACATGGAGGATTACTGGGTCTATACCTCACAATACGCAGCGGTCTTCGATGGTGCTACCCCGAAGACCGCTTTCCGTTTTCCCGGCGATGTCACGCCGGGGCAGATGGCCGCGCGCACATTGGCGCATACACTTGATACCCTACCCCCAGACCTGACCGCACGTCAAGCCGTTGACCGCCTGACCGCACAACTTGCTACAGCGCTGCAGGGTCATCGAGCAGAGGCAAGCGGCGTCATCTACAGTGCAGCCCGCCGCGAAGTATGGAGCGTAGGCGACTGCCAGTTTGCCTTCATCTCGGCCGACGGTTCACTGTCCGTTTATCACAACGAGAAGTTGATAGACCGCATTCTGTCCCAATGGCGCAGCAGTATCATACACAGCTACCTGTCTCGAGGGCTGCTCACACCGGAACAGATATTGGCCGATGACCCAGGCCGTCGCATCATACAGCCCTACATCACACGCCAGACACACTATCAGAACATTCCATCCAGCAGCAATCCGCTTGCCTTCGGCGTATTCGACGGGACACACATACCCGACGAATACATCATCGTGACTCCCGTTCCAGAGCAAGTGACCGAAATCATACTGGCATCCGACGGATACCCTCAGCTCTGCAAGACACTGCAGGAGTCCGAAGCCATACTACAGCGTCTGTTGCACGAGGATCCGCTCTGTATCGGTCCACTGTGCGAGACCAAAGGCATACGGCCCGGAGCTACGTCTCACGACGACCGGACCTACCTCAAGATAGACGTTCCCTCGAGCCGTACCGACGGCAGAAGTATGCATAACTCCACACTCCCACTGCAGCCATAAATGCGCCGAACAGAGCAGGCTGACGATAGGTCTCCGGATTACTCTGGTCAATGGGCAGACCGCCCAACCAGGCACCGACGGCATTGCCGAAGTTAAAGGCAATCTGCACCAGGGCACCTCCCATCAGTTCTCCGCCACGGCTGAAACGCAGGATGAGCAACTGCTGCGGCGAAGAGACCGCGAACAGACAGGCCGTCGTGATGAAGAGCAAGGGGAGACTGTACCGTATGTCGTGCGCCAACCAGGAGATAGCCAGCAGTGCCACACATATACCGGCATCAAGAGCACGGCCCGTACGACCTGCGCCATAACGGTCGGCCAGGCGACCACCTATCTGATTACCCAACACCATACCGGCTCCAGCCAAAACCATTATACCGCCCAGCCAAGCCGCAGGCACGCCAGCCAGTTGCGTCATCGTAGGCGACACATAACTGTACCAACAGAACACACCGCCATTACCCATGATGGTAGCCAAAATAATCAGCCACGGAGCCAGGCTTTTCAGAAAACGGAATTCCGCCTTGACACCATTGTCGGGCATCGGTTCCATCCAGGGCAACCATCGCCACACGGCAATCAGGGTCATCAAGTCCCACAGTGAAGCCAGACCGAATACCACTCTCCACGACATCACCTCGGCCAGGAATGTTCCCAACGGAATACCGACCAGATTTGCCACAGCCATACCGAAACTGACTATCGCGATGGACGAGGCTGCCTTGTCTGCCTTTGCCAAACGTTCGCACACGATACTGCTCACACCGAAATAGGCGCCATGAGGCAGACCTGCCACGAAACGGAACAGCATCATGAGTCCATAGGTCCAACGTGCATCACTTCCCTCTTCCGGAGCAGGGCACAGAGAGAGCGCCAATGCAGCAAGCACCATCACTCCAGTCAGCATGACCAATATACGTCGCAATGGCATCCTGCGGCAGAACACCGCCACCAGTGGAGCTCCGACGCACACACCGATGGCATAGGCCGAAATGAAATGTCCTGCTTCCGCTATGGAAATATGGAAGTCGGCCGACAAATAGGGCAATATGCCCATCATAACAAATTCAGAAATACCAAGGCCAAATGTACCGAAGGCCAGGGCAGCAAAAGCTTTCTTCATTACGCAACAAAACAGTCTAAGGGACTACTATAAATTCCCCGTTTATTGGTTAAACCCGAGGAGACAATCTATTGAAACTTTTTCTAAAAGACAATTTATGGAAGTCCCCTCTAAATTTTCAGGCCGCAAAGTTAGCCAATATTTCTTTATTTAGCTATTTGCAGTTGCTAATTTCCGTTGTATCCAGCACTAAAAGCCACGAATTGATAGTTATAATTTGTAAAACAGAACCCCTAATAACAAAATTCCACTAACTTTGCCTTGCATCTTAACCATTTGGACATCACCATAACAAAATTATAACATAATGGCTACCAACAACAACATTTCATTCAAGCCAGGCTTCCTGCTTGGAGTAATCATTCTGATTTTCGTATCGGTCATCATGACAGCCTCATGCCGCGTGGTTGACTCGGGCGAAATCGGTATCAAGTTCCACAAGTGGTCCAGCAACGAGCAGGACTACGGCGGTGTAGAAGGCACCTGCAAGGGATGGGTTTTCTACAACCCAATCACCACTTCAGTCTTCACCTACCCTACCTACATCCAGCGTAAGAACTACGAACCATTCAAGGTCAATGCCAAGGATGCTTCAGAGTTCCGCATGGATCCGACCATCGCCTACCGCATCAACCCCGAGAAGGCGTGCGACATCTTCACCAAGTACCGCAAGGGCATCGAGGACCTCGAGAATGGCTATATCCGCACATGCATCTACGAGGCCTATCGTACCTGCGCCAACCGCTACACTTCGGATTCTCTCATGTCCAATCGTGCCAACTTCGAGAGTGACGTTCGCAACCGACTGGAGACATCGCTGATGGCCGAAGGCTTCCTCGTCGAGGAGTTTACCTCGCAGATCACTCCTCCCGAGTCATTGGCTCAGATGATCAACGAGAAGAATGCAGCCGTACAGTCGGCCCTCAAGGCACAAAACAAGGTCAAGGAGGCTGAAGCAGAAGCCAAGATCAAGATTGCCGAAGCCCGCGGTAATGCAGAGGCCATGCAGATCAAGGCCGACGCCGAGGCTTACTACAACCGCACCATTGCGGCATCGCTCTCCCCTCTCATTGTCCAGGAGGACTGGATCGAGAAGTGGAACGGCACTGTTCCTACCGTCGTAGGCGGTCAGAACATGATGTTCGATATGTCCAAGTTCACAAGCAAGTAAATCCCCCTTCGGGACACAATAGCGAGAGGAGGTATGCGACTCGAAATGTCAGCATACCTCCTCTTTATTTTTCACTATGGGGACCTTACCTTCTACTCGGCGAAGGCCTCAATCAAAGCATCCAGATCCTGTTTGGGCAACGAGATGACCGAACCATGCTTCTGCTCCGAGAAGTTCGTGCGACGCATCGGGCAATCCGGACTGTCGAAATATCCGATAGGATGATAGGTGAAGAAGTCTCGGGTCTCGACAAAACCGAAGTTCATCGGTTTGCGGCGGAAGTTGTCAAACATGATGACATAGATATCCGTACCGTTACGTTTCCAGCAGTTGGGAGCCTCGTGACCCTGTCGTTCGCCATCCCAGTAATAGTCGTCGAAACGATAAGGCCCCGTCAGGTTGCTCGATACAGCGTGCTTGGGCGTGGCGCCACCTTCGTGGCTCACATAGAATAGATGATACGTGTCCGCCACCTTGATGATATCCGAATCGATGATGTTATACTTGCGACCAGGAGCTGCCAGGAGCAGATGCGGCTCGCCCTCCACCTTCGTGAAGTCATCATTCATATATACATACCAGATGGTATTCTTGTCCGTCCCCTGGCGGGTTGTGAAGTGCACCATCAGCTTGCCGGTCTGTTCGTCCCATACCGTCTCGGGCGCCCACACGCAACCCACTTCGCGCCAGTTCATCGTGAGGGTATCACCGTCGCACACATACTTGGTCGGAGCGAAACGGGTGAAATCTATGTTGGTACGCGACCAATGAATCAGGTCAAGAGACTTCATGAAGACCAAGCCCCTGTTATTGCCCCATCCATACTTCTTGCCATCACGTTCCCATTCCGTCTTGCGGATACCATCGCGCACACCGAAGACGTGCAGGTCGGTCATAGCCATGTAATATGCTCCATTGGGCGCGCGGTAGATGTGCGGATCGCGTATGCCGTGCTGTTCGGCTATAGTGTCGCCCGCAATGACTGGTTTATCATTGCGCAATGCTGTCCAGGTATAACCATCGCGGCTGTATGCCATGTGCAGGCCATGGTCCTGGTCCTTGTGATACACCATCAGATACGAATCATTGGTATCGCCCAGCACACGCAGATGATCTCCCTCCAGGCTAATGCGGAAGAACTTCGGGATGCGGATGGTCTGTCCATTCACCTTGGCATGGCTGTGGCATGCCAACAGGTAGTTACCCTCGAAGTCGCGGAATATCATACCATGACCATAGTTGGGCGGAGTGATGGGATTGGGTTCCTGAATCCAGGGTCCATCCAATGTGCCGCTCTGCGAATAGGCCACACCCTGAGTATATGAGTCATAGAACCAGCTGGTCCAGAGCATACCCAACCTACCCGTAGATGTACGGAACAGGAAGGGGCCGTCCGTCACGCGGTTGGGACGGTCATTGCCATACTCATCCTTCTCTCGGCTCCACGGTGACTCACTGGCGCGGAACAGCAACTTACCCTGTCCCACGCTACCACTCAGGTCATCCTTGAGCTGAATCTTCTCAATCGTTCCATCCCAGTTCTGCAACCACTCCCAGCAATAGACCATATAGGGTTTGCCATCGGTATCCACCCAGAATGTTCCATCGAGCGTCGTACGGTCCCAGGGCAGATAGGTACTGTCTGCCATAGGGCGATAGGGTCCCTGAGGCCTATCGCTCACCATCACGTGGCTGGCTCGGCGTGCCAGGCGGTTGCCGCGGTATTCACCGATGAAACGTTTCTGGTTCGTAAATGTGGCGAAACAATAATACTTATCCTTGTATTGGTGATACTCGGCAGCCCATACCATCGGACGGATACCCATCCACGAGTTCGGGTCTGATTCGATGACAGGATAGGGGCCATCCCACAGTTTCAGGTCCTTGCTGCGCCATTGCATACCACCGGTACCGGTCATATAGTAAGTATGGGATTTAGCATCGGCCAATACATACGGGTCGCTCAACCGGATGCTGTCTATCGGCACATTGGTGCGGAACATAGGCAATGACTGAGCCTCGGCCTTAGGGCTGAGGGGCGAAAGGAGGGCGAAAAGAGCCAAGATAGAGGTAATGTTATGCTTCATTGTTAAGAGATACTTGTTACTTGGGTAAATAATTCTTTTCATCTCGGGGATGGCATACCCCGATTTTGTGGTTGATTTATAGATGTGTATTAGTTGTCTAAATCAATCGTAAGATAATGCTGCAAATATAATGTATTTTTCGTGTTCAGGCAAATATTTGGTCAAATATTTCATAAATTGGCCAAATATTCCCTGTATATTCTGTTGCAACTGACTAACTTTTGGGATTTTATGAGGGCCGACGTGCGTCGATTCACCCTATTGCACATCATCCCTTGTGAGCGAATCCCTTATTGTCCAAACTTCTTAATCATGAGTATTGCCACAGCGCGACTCGCCTCACTGCAGTTCCTGCCGCAGGAACTGCGTCGTGGGCGTATCGACAGCCTTGGCATTGGAACGTGTCAGGCCACATATCTCCTCGGGTGTACCTGCCGCCATCAACTGACCACCGGCAGTGCCGCCATTGGGGCCCATATCGATGATGTAGTCACAGCACTTGATCACATCGAGGTTATGTTCGATGACCAGTATCGTATTGCCACGGTCCACCAGTTGATTGAGCACACCGAGCAGCACACGTATATCCTCGAAGTGCAATCCCGTGGTCGGTTCATCCAGGATATAGAGCGTCTTGCCGGTTTGTTTCTTGCTCAACTCGGTCGCCAGTTTGACACGCTGCGATTCGCCACCAGACAGGGTCGATGATGGTTGTCCCAGTTTGATATACCCCAGTCCGACCTCCTGCAGGACACGAATCTTGTTGAGGATAGTCGGCACATTCTCAAAGAACTCGCACGCCTGGTTGATGGTCATATCGAGCACATCAGCTATGGATTTACCCTTGAACCGGACCTCGAGAGTCTCTCGGTTGTAACGCTTGCCGTGACATACCTCGCAGGGAACCATCACGTCGGGCAGGAAGTTCATCTCAATGGTCTTGTATCCATTGCCCGAACAGGCCTCGCACCTGCCACCGCCCACATTGAACGAGAATCTTCCCGGCTTGTAGCCACGCATCTGCGCCTCGGGCATCGAGACAAAAAGGCTACGGATATCCTGAAAGACACCCGTATAGGTAGCAGGATTGCTGCGCGGAGTACGTCCCAAGGGAGACTGATCGACATTGATGACCTTGTCTATATGCTCCAGTCCCTCGATGGCCCTGTAGGGCAACGGCTGTGTGAGGGAACGATAGAAATGCTGCGACAGTATAGGCTGCAACGTGCCCTGTATCAGACTGGACTTGCCGCTGCCCGACACGCCTGTGATGCCCACCAGACACCCGAGCGGGAACCGCACATCGACATTCTTCAGGTTATGCCCCGTGGCTCCCAGCACAGAGAGCCACTTGCCGTTGCCCTTGCGGCGCTCGGCCGGCACCTCTATACGCAGGTTGCCGTTCAGGTAGCCAGCCGTCAGTGTCTGGGTCGTCAGCATCTGCTGCGGCGTACCCTGAAAGACGACATTACCGCCCTTGCGTCCGGCTGCAGGACCGATATCGACAATGTAATCGGCAGCCAGCATCATATCACGGTCATGCTCCACGACAATGACCGTATTGCCTATGTCGCGCAACTTCTTGAGCGAATCGATGAGCAACTGATTGTCCCTCTGATGCAGACCTATCGAAGGCTCGTCCAGGATATAGAGCACATTGACCAACTGACTGCCTATCTGGGTAGCCAGACGTATGCGCTGACTCTCGCCACCGGACAGGGTCATCGTGGCACGGCCCAACGACAAGTAGCCCAACCCGACATCGAGCAGAAACTGCAGTCGCGTACGCATCTCCTTGAGAATCTCCGATGCCACAGTAAGCTGTCGCTGGTCCAGGTGCGACGGCAGGTCGGCAAGCCATTCCTGCAGGTCGGTCAGTGTCATGTCCGATACCTCCGAGATATTCTTGCCGTTCAGCCGATAGTGCAGCGCCTCCTGATTCAGTCGCTGACCGTGGCACACGGGACACTCCATCTCCGAACTGAACGATTCTGCCCATCGGCGCTCCTTGGCCGATGCCTCATCGCCTATAGAGTCCTGAATGTATTTGACCAATCCCTCGTAGGGCATGGTCATCATCGAATAGCCATTGTGCGACTCATCGATGTGATACGACTCGCCTGTGCCATACAGCACGCTGTTGACAGCATCATCCGGCATCTCGTCTATAGGCGTATCGAGCGTACACTGGAAGGTAGCCAGCAGAGCCTCGATTTGCCAGAATATCATACTGTTCTTCTGCTTGCCGAGCGGAGCGATACCACCGGCGCCGATGGACAGCTTGGGATTGGGGATGATCTTGGACCGATCCACCTCTGTGACCCGCCCCAGGCCGTGACAGTGCGGACATGCACCCATGGGAGAATTGAACGAGAAGTCGTGTGGCGCGGGATCCTTGTAGGCCAATCCCGTGACCGGATCCATCAGCATACGGCTGTAGTACTTGATCTGCTCGTCGCCATCCTTGGCCATCACCATGATCATTCCTTCGCCCATACGCATAGCCAGGCGGACAGACTCACGCAGGCGTTGCTGGTCTATGCCCGTCACCTGCATCTTGTCCACCACCAGTTCGATACTGTGGTTCTTGTAGCGGTCCAACTGCAGTCCGTGCAGTATCTCACGCATCTCTCCGTCTATACGCACGTTGAGATACCCTTTCTTGCGCAGTTGCTCGAAGAGTTCGCGATAGTGTCCCTTACGGTTACGTATCAACGGTGCCAGCAGATAGACACGCCGCCCCTCGTAGTCGTGCAGCAGCAGGTCGATGATCTGGTCCTCCGAGAACCGCACCATCCTCTCCCCGCTCTTGTAGCTGTAGGCCTCGCCGGCACGGGCATAGAGCAGACGGAGGAAGTCATATATCTCGGTCGTGGTGCCGACGGTCGATCGCGGATTGCGGTTGACCGTCTTCTGCTCGATGCTTATCACTGGACTGAGGCCCGAGATCTTGTCCACATCAGGTCGCTCCAGATTACCGAGAAAGTTTCGGGCATAGCTTGAGAACGTCTCGATATAACGACGCTGACCTTCGGCATATATAGTGTCGAAAGCCAGCGACGACTTACCACTGCCAGACAGGCCGGTGATAACAGTCAGCGAATAACTCGGGATAGTTACGTCTATATCTTTCAGATTGTGCACACGGGCACCTAATACCTCAATACTCATTCGTTTTCACATATGGTTATCTGGTGTGAACTGGTCTGGTTCATTGCATCTAAATCCAGACTGCCTACCTGCATCACAGCGTTTAGGCCCGCCTGTGCGAGCCTAAACATCTTGATTTCATACTGCTTTCCAGCCGAGGGCTGCTGCTCCGAGCACGGCCGACTCGCTTGACTTGAGGGCCGACGGAATCAGTTTGACCTTGCCCTTCCAGTAGGGCAGCATATTGGCCTCCATGGCCTCGCGTATAGGTTCCAGCAACAGCTCTCCTGCCTGTGCCAGTCCGCCGAACAGGACGATAGCCTCCGGAGCAGAGAATGCAACAAAGTCGGCAAATGCCTGTCCCATGATGCGGCCGGTAAAGTCGAAGATTTCCTTGGCCAGGGCATCGCCCTTCAGTGCAGCCTCGAACACATCCTTCGATGTAATCTCGGCTGTATCTATCTGGCGCAGCAGACTGGCGTCATCCCTCGTGGTGAGCATCTCCACTGCCGTACGGGCCACTCCTGTAGCCGAGCAGTAGGTCTCCAGACAACCGCTCTTGCCACAACCGCACTTGCGACCGCCACGGACAGCGCATGTATGGCCCAACTCGCCGGCAAATCCGTCGCTGCCATACACCAACTGACCATTGACCACGATGCCCGAGCCCACACCCGTGCCGAGTGTGATCATGATGAAGTCGCGCATACCGCGGGCAGCGCCGTAGGTCATCTCACCTATGGCTGCAGCATTGGCATCATTGGTCACAGCTACAGGCAACTCGAGCGCACGGTTGAGCATCTCTCCCAGCGGCAGGACTCCCTTCCAGGGCAAGTTGGCTGCATTCTCTATGTTTCCACTATAGTAGTTGGCATTGGGGGCACCGATACCGATACCGGCTACCAGATGCTCTCCGCCCACATCGTTCATCACGCGGCGGCAAGCCTTGACCAACGCATCTACAAAATCTTCAAATTCTACGTAATCTCGTGTTTTTATGGCTGTAGTTGTGGCCACTTTCCCGAGGGTATCAACTATACCTATTACGGTATTGGTCCCCCCCATATCTATACCTAAGACGTATGGTCTGCAATTTGACATATCTCGATTAATATTATTAACGGTGCAAATATAAATCGTTTTTCGTAAAGTTCCAAACTATTTTCCGATTTTTAACGATTTTTCTTAAATTGCCATAGAAAATGCTGAGAGGCAATTATGACGTTTCGGTCAGAAAGGCCTTGCATCCCGATTATAGTCCGATCGGAATGCGGTTATTGTACGATGTAGTTGGGATGACCGATCGCACACCAATCGCATTCCAATCGCACACCAATCGCACTCCCAACGTAGGCTCATCGGAACAGGATATTGTACATACAGACAATTATCTTGTCCCATGTCGAACGGGGTATCTGCGCAACAGGCGATGGGACTGCTACGCCGGTTATCTCAACTTGAGCACTTGTCCCTGTCGGATATTGCCCGAGGTAAGCTTGTTGCGTTTGATGATGCTACGCACAGTCACACCATACTGCTGCGAGATGGACTGCAGTGACTCGCCGGCCGAAACGACATGGGTAGGATGCTGTTTGTCGGCACGGGTATGCTTGGCCTGCAGATAGATTACCTCGCCCTCGCGGAGCAGGTAGTTCTTGGGCAGATCATTCCATTTGCGCAACTGGCGCTCCTTGACTCCGAACTCCTTGGCTATCACCGACAGCGCATCCTTGCTGTTGGCGCGCACATATTTCAGACCGCGGCGACGGGCAGTCGAATAGAGTTTGTGCCGTGTGGCGGTTGTCCCGTACGTGCTGACCGTCTTGCTACTGCTCTTGGCCTTGTCATACTGGTCCAGGTTATATCGTTCAATGACATCGCACAACAACTGCGGATATTTAGGATTGGTGGCATAACCGCATTTCTGCAATCCTTTGGCCCAACCCTTGTAGTCCGTCGAAGACAATTTGAAGAGTGGCGCATAACGCGTGTTGTCGCGCAGAAACTTCGAGTGGTACTCATATCCCTCCTTTACCGAACTGAACTTACAGAAGGGTTCGTTCGAGTGGTCATCGTCGCAGCGCACCACCGGACCGGACCAACCTCGATAGGCCTTGATGCCGAAGTGATTGTTGCCCTTCACGGCAATGTAGCTCGATCCATAACCACTCTCGAACATACCCTGTGCCAACGTGATACTGGCTGGGATGCCATAGAGCCGCATCTGGCGCTGTGCCTCGGCCGCATACAGACGGCAATATTCGGCAGCAGACAACCTCGGTCCTTGATCTGGACAGCTGGAGCGTGCACAAACAGGGGTGATAAACGCGAGATGCATGGTCAAAATCGCTGCTACTGAAACGATTTTGCAAAAAATTGGCCAAAAGTCTTGGCGTTTTGCGTGTTTTATCATATCTTTGCAAAAAGTTTTTTCGTTATGAGAACCTTAGAAATTGGTGCAAAGATACAAATTTGCAGCCACATAGAACTAACAAATGAGCAAAAAAGTGTCGTTGAAGCGGCAAAAAAGGCTACTTCCGGCTCTTATTCCCCCTATTCGCACTTCAAAGTAGGCGCTGCAGTGCTGCTCGACAACGGCGAGATTGTCACTGGCAGCAACCAGGAGAATGCCGCCTACCCATCGGGCCTGTGTGCCGAGCGTACGGCGCTCTTCTATGCCGGTGCACGTTACCCCGAGGCACGCGTACGCAAGATAGCCATCATCAACCGCGTAGGCAATAACTTCGGCGACAAGGTCTGTTCCCCATGCGGCAGTTGCCGACAGGTCATCTGCGAGAGCGAGGCTCGCGCAGGCGCTCCTATAGAAATACTGTTGTGCTCTGCCACCGAGGTTTATGTCATACAGGGCATCGAAGCCCTGCTCCCATTCGGGTTCGGCCCCAAGGAACTGGGTTGCTGACCCCTCTCCGACTGGAAGACCAGCCCTACTGACCGCCGTACGACTTGCCTGCAAGCCCTATGGCGGTCATTGTTTTTGACCTTCTCGTTGTCCCATACTACACCTGCACATCAATGCTTAGTTATCAACAATCTTTTTAACCCATTTTTACCCCAATTCATACGTTTCACAGTGGAACAACACGCACCCCTTCAATATTAGCAATTTTAAATCGAATTAAAAATTACAATCAGCACTTATCAACACTATAAATCAGTCCTTTCCGCCTCGAAAAACAGATTAAAAATAATCAAAAAAAGAATGTTGATAACTTCCGTAAACAATTAAATTAAAAACTTTCTATTCCATTACATTTCAATTACTTTCGACCGATTTAGCACCTCGCGAACAACAAAAACCGATTCGTCCCTAATTTTCTCTTAAAATCAAACACTTAGACTTTTCCAAATATTCCTCGCCAAAAATCGCTATTGGAAATTAAAAAATATTTTCATACCTTTGCACTCGCAACTTTCGCTTGCAACTAAATTTTTATACATATAATAAGGAAAATTAGAAGTACAGTATTGATCCGTAATTATGAAACCAAACTACGAGACTCAGTGGGAACAATGTCTGGATATCATCCGTGACAACCTGAACAACGAGGAGGCCTACAAAGCCTTTTTCTCGCAGACCAAAGCCATTGGATATGCAGACAACAAGCTGGTACTGCAGATACCATCTCACTTTGTATTCGAACGTCTCGAGTCTGAGTATTTTGACCTATTGAAGAAAACTTTACAACGTGTATTTGGGCCTAAGATTCAGTTGGAATATCAGATTCAGATTACACAGGAACAAGAGGTCAAAGTAGAGCCTACCGCTCATCCAGAGGTAGCACAGACTCCCGAGTTCGACTCCCACCTCAATCCGAACTGCACGTTCGCGAGCTTCTTTCAGGGCAAGAGCAACGAACTGGCGCTCAGCGCAGCACTCTCGGTAGCCAACAAACCAGGTAACAATGCCTTCAACCCGTTCTTCATCTTCGGTGCATCGGGCGTGGGTAAGACTCACCTGGCACAGGCCATCGGTCTGTATGTGTGCGAACACAATCCAGGCTCTCGTGTGCTCTATGTACCTGCTCATCTGTTCAAGATCCAGTATATGGAAGCCACCCGCAACAACCAGCTCAACGACTTCATCAACTTCTACCGCTCGGTAGATGTGCTCATCGTTGACGATATTCAGGAGTTTGCGGGCAAGAACCTCACTGCCACACAAAACACATTCTTCCACATCTTCAATTACCTGCATGAAGCAGGCAAGCAGCTCGTCATGACCTGTGACCGTCCTCCGGTCGAACTGGCCGAGGACCTCATCCCCCGTCTGCTCACCCGTTTCAAGTGGGGCTTCATCGGCGAGATCGAGCATCCAGACTACGAACTGCGCCGCAACATCCTGAAGGGCAAGTGCCAGAAGGAGGGACTGTCCATCACTGAAGATGTCATCGACTTCATCGCTCGCAATGCTACCGACAACGTGCGCGACCTGGAGGGTATCATCAATTCTCTCTTGGCTCATTCCATTGCCTTCAATCGCCCCATCGACCAGGAACTGGCCGCTCGCGTCATGCGCATGATTGTCAAGATTGAGCAGAAAGTCATTACTTGCGAAGCCATCCTACAGCAGGTCGTTGCTGTATTCAGCATCGATATGAAGAGCATCAACAGCAAGAGCCGCAAACGTGAAATCGTCTGGGCCCGTCAGGCTGCCATGTCTCTCTGCAAGAAGTACACAACCCACTCGGTCAGCCGCATCGGTCAGGTGATAGGCGGCCGCGATCACGCCACTGTATTGCACGCACTCAAGAATGTAGATGATCTGCTTCAGACTGAAGCTGACTTCAAACAGATGTACCAGCAGGTCGAGACTCGTCTTACTGCTAAATAATGATAACAACTGGGTTCACTCCCACCAGCTAACTCTCAGTCGGGTTCTCCCAGAACCGACGAAACACATAAATTCCATCAAACCAGTAAAGGGCAGAAGATTCCATCTCCTGCCCTTCTTGTTTGTTCTACTACAAACTCAAATACGAAGCCCTCTTCATATCAAAATTCTATACGAAAATCCCTATCAACACATAATGAATCTACGGACCAATCGGGCGAAATCGATACATTTTACATGCGATTTCGCCCGAAATACCTACAAATCGGGCGAAATCGATACATTTTACATGCGATTTCGCCCGAAATACCTATAAATCGGGCGAAATCGATACTTTTTACACGCGATTTCGCCCGAAATACCATCAAATCGGGCGAAATCGATACTATTTACATGCGATTTCGCCCGAAATACCATCAAATCGGGCGAAATCGACACCTAATTGTTTGAGTTATGAAAGCGCCAATATTGAAAGGTAAAAAATTAGAGAATCGGAGAGCATATCCTTTGGGAGGAATGGTCTCCGATTCTCTAATTGTTGAGTATATTTTGGAAGTAGGTTCCTGAGTCCATCGAGAAAGAATCAAACGAGGGTGCCGGAACCTAACATAGAGAGGCTGATTAGATAGACAGCACGCGCAGCACCTTCAGCAGTTCTGGGTCGATAGGCTTATCCTTCTTGATGGCCTTGGCAAATGGTACATTGACAATTTCATCATTGCGGATACCAATCAGGACATTGCGCTGACCCTGCAACAGAGCTTCGACGGCAGCATAGCCGGTGCGCGAAGCCAAGATACGGTCGGCAGCTGTAGGAGAACCACCACGCTGCAAGTGACCCAGGATGGTGAAACGCACATCATACTCAGGGAACTCCTCCGAAATGCGCTTGGACAATCCCATCGCACCGGCATTAGGGTCCTTGCTCTCGGTCACGATGACCAATGCCGAAGACTTGCTCTTGCGGAAACCATTCTCGATGAGCGACTTGAGCTGCTCATACTGAGTCTTCTCCTCTGGGATGATGACATCCTCGCAACCAGTAGCGATGGCACTGTTGAGAGCCAGGAAACCGGCATCACGGCCCATCACCTCGATGAAGAACAGACGCGCGTGCGAGGTAGCAGTATCGCGGATCTTGTCCACGCAGTCCATGATGGTATTCATAGCCGTATCATAACCAATAGTCGAGTCGGTGCCAGCCAAGTCATTGTCGATAGTACCAGGCAGACCTACGATAGGAATATTATACTCCTGGCTGAAGATAGTGGCACCTGTGAT
>JAILKE010000006.1 GCA_024694125.1 Bacteroidales bacterium | reverse complement strand
TTTAAATATATATATATATATAAATATATATATATATATTTAAAGTTTATTTTTGAGAATGAATGGCATTTTTTTTACTGTTACGTTGTTATGTTGTATTTAAATTATTGTGCAAGTTGTTGTTGTACAGTATTTTATATTTTTTATACTGTTGCACATTTCTTTGTCTTCAAGTGTTTTCAAGCATATTTTTACCCCAATTCAGCACTAAAATTCAATATTTTTTTGCCGTCACTATATGGCATTTTCCATCATTTTGGGGCTAATATTTGCTTATTTTATCGGTTTTGAGGTGGTTTTTAGCTGTATTTTTCTATTGTTTGTTACCTTTGTGAGCCTTTTTTAATCCATATTGAAACAATCTATTGAATTGAAAATTGAAATTTGAAAGTTGAAAAAATCTATTGAATTGACAATGGATAAAGAATTGACAATACAGACACCAGGGCGGTGCATCCGCCTGGCTCAGCCCTCAGATCTACCGGACATTATGCTGGTCATAGCAGCTGCCAAGGGAATCATGCGGGCATCGGGCAACATGAAGCAGTGGCAAGGTAACTATCCATCCGAACAGGTCCTGCTCGCCGACATGCAATGTGGTGGCGGTCATGTCATTATCGACCAGGGACGGACGGTAGGATATTTCGCCTTCCTGCCTTCGCCCGATCCGACCTACGGCACGATATACGAAGGGGAGTGGCTGGATGATACGTTGCCCTATCACGTGGTGCATCGCATAGCCAGTTATCCTGATGTGCACAATGTGCTGAGGGACCTGCTCGCGTTCTGCTCTGCCCAGGACCCTAACCTGCGCATCGATACACATAGGGATAATACCATCATGCAGCATAATCTGATCAAACTGGGTTTCTCTTATTGCGGCATCATCTATCTCGCTTCGGGCGATGAACGATTGGCCTACCAGAGGGTGTCGGGGTAAACAGCCGTTCTATCGTACCATGATACTTCGTACGAAGACGATAACGAAAACGAAAAACTCCTTACCTAACGGAGTGATATGATTCGTTACAAATTCGTTTAATAAAATTGAACACAAAAAATACAAAATAAATCGAAAGATTAGTATTAATTCGTTTAATTCGGTGATTCTTAAACATTAACGCGAGGCGGAAATAATTCCTATAATTCTCTAATTCTAGTAATAAAAATCTTTCCAGTACGGATTTAATCCTAGTAGGAAACGAGTAGGCTCCGAAGTCCATTCCCATAGTCCCAGTCGGGAGCAGAGAGGGGAGAGACATCGGAGCCATGAGTATGTGACAATAGTCACAGGAGAGAAGTTATCAGCGGTAGATCTTGCGGATAGAGCCGTCGTTCATGCGGAGCAAGTTAAGGCCGCGGCGTAGAGACTGCAGCTGAGTGCCGTCCACCGAGTAGATGCCGAGAGGAGCAGCCTCATAGACAGAGCTGTTGATAGACTTGGCAGCAGTGGTCTCGCTCACCAAAGAAACGAAGTTGTCGAAGCAGCAGTAGGCAGGAGTGTTCATGCCATAGGCGCTGACATCCGTACTGTTCATGCCAAACACAATATGGTCCACTTCGCCCAGAGAGGTGAGATCGATGGTCCGCCAGGCAAAGAGCAACATACCGTCGGCAGCCAGATCGACAGTAACCGTGTCAGTGACCACACTGTCCTTCATGCCGATGATGTAAAGACGGAACCAGTCATCGGCAGTGAAGCGCTTGGCAAAGCTATCGCCGTTGGTTATGGACGAGAAGGCATAGGCGGCATTGGTCACTGCTACGCTCTGAGGCGAGAAGTAATGGTTCTCGGAGTGTGTGATCTGCATGGTGTTGCCACCGTAGGTGCTGTAGTACAGGACGGCATAGGTCTTGGACTGTTCTGCGCCGCTGCCTACACATGAGTTGTACTGGTCGCTGAGCGACTGAAAGGCTGTCGAGGTCATGGTCGAAATGGCAAATCCATCGAAATAGTCATAGCCGTCATAATCGACATAGCCATTGCAGAAATTGAAGCCCTGGATGTCGAAGCCCTTACCTGGGGTGAGGGTCTTGCCCACATCGACAGTGTCGGCCTTCAGATTGAAATCCTCAAAATCGACAGTAACCTGTGCAGTGGCTGCTCCAGCGAACAGCACAGCTGCGAAAGAAAGTAGAACTTTTCTCATAACACAAAAATATTTAATTAATTAAAAAGGGTTGTTAAAAAGGAAAGTACAAAGGGACAAAGTACGAAGTACAAAGGGACAATACAAACGACGGGCGAATGTTTATCCCCGATTTAAACTAATGAAACGAAACTTCTTGTCTGTCGCAGAGCAAACTGAGTGTAAAAGAGTTTTTCGTTTTCGTCATCGTACGGGGTTCACTGATTCAGCAGTTCTGCTCCCGAGATCTCCGTGCTGGTCTCGCCCAACCAGCCGCAGGATTGACGTTGGGCACAATAGACGCGGACAAAGTCGGCGTGGGAGAGGTGAACCGGAGTGCGGAGCGTGGGATGAACCGCCCAGTCGAGGTCAAAGCTGCTTCCTGCTGTGTCAGCATTGGGAAGATTATCCACATAGCCGTAGCGGAGAGACTGCAGGATCCAGTGCTGGCCCGTGGCGCTGGCATTGTACCCATTGGGCGGCAGGAGCGTGCCCGAGAGCGTGAGGGGCGACGGGAGCCAGAGCGGGAAGTACTCCTGCTGATGGAAGGAGTTACGCGGGACCGTGCCCGTCTGACCCAGACAGTCCTGCCAGGGGACATCGTGCAGGCTGTCCATGCTGTAGGTTATGCTGTAGCCATAGCGCATCAGTGCAGCACTGTCCGCATCGGCACTGCCCGAGAGCTCGTACCACTCGTCGTCCGGCAGACCATTGCCATTGGCATCGACCGAGACCTGTACGATGCCCGGTTCGCTGCTGCCAGCCATGGCATTGCCCCACACGGCAAAATCGGCGCTGCCTGCCACATTGCGTATGGGACGAGCGAAATGGAAGGTGATGTAGCCGCCGAAACTGCCCAGCGTGACCACGCCCTGGGCATTGTCCGCCAGTGCCTCGGTGCATCGGGCAGCCATGGTCGCAGCATCGTCCCCCTGGGTATAGCGGGGCAGTACATTGACGAACTGACCAGGTGCCGGTACATACTCATCGACCGCAGCAATATAGGGTGACGTGACCGTGTCCGAGACAGCGGGAACAGCGCCTGCAGCAGAGCCCCGTACCAACAGGGCTCGCGAAGGAATGTCGCCCGTCCAGACGCGCCAGTCGAACGTGCCGTCGGACTGGAAATGCAGCAACTGTCCGCTCGAGACGTAGTTGCGTGCATCCATCAGATAGAAGTCGTGCGACGTGGGGTGGACCAACAGTCCATAGGGAGTCTCGATCCCGGCTATCTCCGCTGCATCGAAGAGCGTGGTCTCTATCTGCCGGTGCGTGCGGACATCGAGCCAGCCATAATCGGCAGTTGAGGTCTGAGTGAGGTCGTTCCATACCGCACCGTAGTACCAGAGGGTGTCGCCCACCAACTGCATATCCGACACTGCCAGTGGCAGGGAATCGACCACGGTGTAGATGCCCGATGCATCGGCCTGTAGGCAGAACAGCGCCGGGGGAATGTCGCGGTAGTTGCCGCGCGTAGAGACCCACAGTTGGCCATGACGGTCCACCTCCAGGCGGTGCGGATTGGTCCCGACCGAAAGCTGACGCACCTGCGTGAACGACGTGAGATCGACCTGGCTGACCGTGCGGCTGTACTGGGGCAGGAGGTAGCCGCCGCTGTTGGCCACATAGAGCTGCGTGCCGATGATGGCCATCTCCTCGGGCTGATAGCCGACCGTGACCGAATCAACCACCTGCAGCGAGAGGGTATCGACCTGATAGATGCGGCCCAACTGTGCATGGCCGGTGAGCGAGACGGGACCAACGAAGGAACTGACATAGGCATAGCCCCCAGAGAAGGTGACGTAGCGGCAGTTGGGTATATCGATCTGCCCCAGACGCGCTGCATCGGTGAGGCGGCAGACCTCGACCTTGTTGGAACAGTTGACCACTATCCACAACTGCGAGCCGTAGGCCTGCATGTCGTTGCCCACGTCACCCAGTTCCTTGACGCTGGATGGATTGCGCTCGGCGTAGATGTTGCGGTGATAGGTGCCCGATGTGAGGTCCAGGTAGTCCAACGTGCAGTGGTTGCTGCCCATGTTGCCCTCATTGAGCAAGTAGAGCCCGGTGTAGCTGTCATCGGCGGAGACTGCGCCGGTCTGCTGCTGGTCGGAATAGACGACATACTCGTCGTCCCGACAAGCAGTCAACAGGCTGCAGCACAGCAGGCAGAGCCCGCACAGATGGAAGAGACGTGTCATATATGTATGCATATCGAAAGACGGAAATTGCGCCCCGGCATGGGGTAATTGGCTATGACGTCGTACTGCTGGTCGAGCGCATTGAGCACCTCGGCCAACACTCGGTAACGTCCCTGCTCGTACTGAAGGTGTACGTCGCTGGTGTACCAGGGCTGGAGATGATTGTAGGAAATATTCTCTTGTTGGCTGTACCGTTCGCCCACATAGGTGAAGATGTAGGTGAGGATCCAGCGACGTAGGTAACTGCCCGTCACGGTGAGAGTGCCGCTGTGGTGCGGTATGTAGGGTATCTGGTCGCGGTAGTAGGAGTCGGCCGCCGAGGTCACGTCGATGGCCTGCTGGTAGGTATATTGTGCTGACAGGGAGTAGCCCCAGCGAGGCAGGTCACGGTGCAGGTCCAGTTGCAGGTCCGCTCCGTTGATGCTGACCCGTCCCAGATTGAGCATGGTCCAACGGAACTGCTGCCCCTTGGGGTAGGCAATGATCTTGTCCCGGACGGCATTGTGGTACAGGTCGCACTGGAGGGACCATCGGCCCAGTGACTGCCACTGCCCGGCGTATCGGGCACCGATATTGTACTGGTCAGCCGTCTCGGGGCGGAGCAGGGCATTGCCCAGATCGGTATAGTAGAGGTCGTTGAATGTGGGCAGACGGAAACTGCGCTTGGCAAATGCCTGGATCGATAGACCGTCCAGTGCCTGCCAGTGCAGCATCAGTGCGGGGGTCCTGCGGTCGTACAACGGGGCAGAGCGGAGCGGATGATGGTCCCGGCTCCACGTCTGCAGCAGACTGAACTGCGCACGGAAAGCGCCCCAGCTGGCGGCCGTGGCAGCCGACAGTAGGTGCTGATGACGATGTACTGTATCGAAGAGGGGAGCATCGGACTCCAGACGGTTGTAGCGGTAGTCGTAGCTCAATGAAAAACTCCACCAGGGAAGGGGCGACCAGACATGACTGGTGGAACAGTAGCCCTCCAACTGCGTGTAGCAGACGTCGGTCATGTACTGTGTCGTGTCGCGATTGACGTAATGTGTGCCGTAGCAGGCCAGTTTGCCCTGCACGCGCATGCTGTAAGTGGGACCCAAATCCCGCTGCCATTGTCCCTGAAAGAATGTGTTGTGGTCGCTCTGCCGTTCGCCACGCCGCCACACGTTGTTCACGATGGCTCCCGGTATGCCGCGGTTGCTGTGGTAGGTATAGCCCTTGAGCCGCCAGAAGGCATCAGCGTGCGAGCCGGTCACGTTGACCTCGGCCAACAGGGACTGCACATCGCCGTTGCGGCGGGTGGCAGTAGTATCGTACGCCACGGAACCGTCGTAGTTGAGACGACGGTAACGGAAGGGATAACGACCATCGGCCGAGAGACCTTCGACGTGCAGCGAGAGTGTGTGGCGCGACCCGAGCCGTTGCTGCCACAGCGCCGAGAGCCGCAGCAGGGCACTGGAACCACCCTGTGCGCGGAAACGCAGATGCCTGCGTTGGCCCAGAGCAAAGTGCGGCGTGCGCGTACGTAGATAGACGGTACTGGCGTGCGCGAAGTCGGATGCCGACTGGAAGATGGCGCTGCGCTGGCCAGGGCAGAACTGCACGGACTCGATATTGTCCATGGAGAGCTGTCCCAGGTCTATCTGCCCGTTCTGCGCATTGCCCAACTCGGTGCCGTCGTAGCAGATGCCTGTGTGCTGACTGCCCATGCTCCGGACATTGATCGTCTTGATGCCCCCAATCCCGCCGTAGTCGCGTACCTGTATGCCGGCAAACTGATGCAGCACATCGGCCACTGACAACGCACTGAGGCGCTCCAAGTCAGCACCCTCGAGCCGTCGGCCCGAAAGAACCTCCCTGAAACGCTGTTCCTGCACCACCTCAACCTCGTTGAGAGGGCGTACGTCACATGTGTCGGAAAGAATGCTGCTGCCTATGAGCAGAGCATCGGTGAGAAATGTAAAAAGCATAGGTACAATCCGTCGCTCGCGGAATAGCACTTTAATAGAAAATGGCGTACGACAGGCATTCTGACTCGCGGTCAATGGGACCGCCTACAGTTGCGGGACAGCTCCGGACTCTGACCGGATTCCCCCGACGTACGTCGATGATTATTGCTGGGCTGTAACCAGGGCGTAGATTCCATTACCGAAGCCCCATACTGCGATGAAGAACATGATGACGGCGATGGAACGATTGATCACCTTGAGCGTCTTGAGCTTGAAGTGATTGCGCACCTTGTTGATGACCCAGGTGATGAGCAGCCACCAGCTGATGGCACCAGCCACGATGCTGATGAAGAACAGGGGATAGATGCCCCAATGGTCCTCGGCTGCTACAAATATAAAGCCTGCGCGCGAAAAGAGCAGCAGGAAAAAGAAGACAATGGCAGGATTGCTCACAGTGAGCGCAAAACCCGAAAAGAAGAACTTCATCACACTCCAGCCCGGGAAACGACTGATGGTGCGGACCTCGATGGAGAGTTTGGCGTAGGGGGTAGCCTCCTTGGTATTGAGCGCCGAAGCAGGGTTGCTGCGCCACAGATAGATGCCGTAGGTGGCTATCAGTATGCCCGCGGTGAAGTAGAGCAATGTCTGGTTGTGGTCTATCCAATCAACGATGAGACTGACCGCAAAGGTGGAGAGGAGGGCATAGAACAGGTCGCTCAATACAGCACCCAGTCCTGTGAACAGGCCAGGCAGCCACCCACGGTTGAGGGTGCGCTGTATGACCAGGATGCCAGTCGGTCCCATAGGCGCCGATACCAACACCCCAAATACGATACCCCATAAAACAGTCAATATAGTTACAGCTATAATGCCTTCCATTGTCGGTTGTAGTTGACGGATTTTAGTTTTCTCAATAAATTTTGGGCAAATATAACGATAATTTCCTAATTTTGTGCATTCCTTTCAAAATTTTTTGTTATTTTTGCACCCACGTTTAGGTAAATGTCTCTTTTGAACCACCAAACTTGGCATTTAGCACGTTTATTAAGGAAAATATATCCATACTTATAATTTCATAATCTTTTCAACAAAATGGTTTTTTTCTTTAAGCAGCCTTCCAATACGGTTCTTGCCGTAGCCATCGACCATAATGTCGAGGCTGAAGAAGTAAGTCGCCTCTGTTGGCTCTTCAGTAATGCTACTCTACTCAAGGAAACCGCCCTCAAGGGCTGGTACGTGGGTCCTCGCCGCGAGATGATCACTCCGTGGAGTACCAATGCTGTGGAGATCACCCAGAACATGGGCCTCAAGGGCATCAGCCGTATCGAGGAGTATTTCCCAGTCAAGGACGAGAATGCTACTTTCGACCCAATGCTGCAACGTCTGTATGATGGCGTCGGTCAGGATTGCTTTACCATCGACAAACAGCCCGATCCAATTGTCTGCATCGACAATCTCGAGGAGTACAACAAGAAGGAGGGTCTGGCTCTGTCACCCGAAGAGATTAAGTATCTGAACGAAGTGAGCGCCCGCGTGGGCCGTCCTCTCACAGACAGTGAGGTGTTCGGCTTCAGCCAGGTCAACTCCGAGCACTGCCGCCACAAGATCTTCGGCGGTACCTTTATTATTGATGGCGAGGAGAAACCATCGAGCCTGTTCCAACTCATCAAACTGACTTCCAAGGAGCACCCCGGTGCCCTGGTATCGGCATACAAGGACAACGTAGCGTTCAACCGCGGTCCTGTCGTAGAGCAGTTCGCTCCTGCCGATCCAACTACTGCATCTGAATTTGAGGTAAAGGACTTTGAGTCGGTCATCTCGCTCAAGGCCGAGACTCATAACTTCCCAACTACCGTCGAGCCTTTCAATGGCGCTGCTACCGGTACGGGCGGCGAAATCCGTGACCGTATGGGCGGCGGCAAGGCCTCTATGCCTATAGCCGGTACTGCGGTCTATATCACCTCATATCCCCGCAACGACGAGAAGAAGTCGTGGGAAAATGGCATGCCTGCCCGCCCATGGCTGTATCAGACTCCTGAACAGGTGTTGATCAAGGCTTCTAACGGTGCATCGGACTTCGGTAACAAGTTCGGTCAACCTCTGATCTGCGGTTCTCTGCTAACCTACGAGTTCCAGAGCGACGAGCAGAACGGTGCCGGAACGAAATATGGATTTGACAAGGTAATCATGCTGGCTGGCGGCGTAGGCTACGGTAAGTTGCGCGACGCTCTGAAGGGCGAACCTGAGCCAGGTGAGAAGGTCATTCTGATAGGTGGCGATAACTACCGTATCGGTATGGGCGGCGGTGCTGTATCGTCGGTCAATACCGGTAAGTATGCATCGGGCATCGAGCTGAACGCCGTACAGCGTGCCAACCCCGAGATGCAGAAGCGTGCCTACAATGTGGTACGTGCCCTGGGTGAATGCGACAACAATCCTATCATCTCTATCCACGACCACGGTGCAGGTGGCCACATCAACTGTCTGTCGGAACTGATCGACGCTACTGGCGGTAAGATCTGGATGGACAAACTGCCTGTGGGTGACCCAACATTGAGCGCCAAGGAAATAGCCGGCAACGAGAGCCAGGAGCGTATGGGATTCCTGGTCAAGGACGAGGCTATCGAATACTGCCGCAAGATTGCTGAGCGCGAACGTGCTCCATTCTATGTAATCGGCGAGGCTACCAACGACATGCGCTTCTCGTTCGAGCAGGCTGATGGCGTCAAGCCTATTGACCTGAGCCTGGCTGATATGTTCGGCCATGCGCCCAAGACCTACATGAACGATACAACTGTCGAGCATAAGTACCAGCCTGTCGTAACATCGTCGGCCGAAGCTGATGTGCAGGGTTATATCCGTGACGTGCTCCGTCTGGAGAGCGTTGCCTGCAAGGACTGGTTGACCAATAAGGTGGACCGCTCCGTGACTGGCAAGATTGCCCGTCAGCAGTGCCAGGGTGTGCTGCAGCTGCCTCTGTCGGACTGCGGCGTCGTAGCACTGGACTATCGTGGCAAGGCCGGTATCGCCACTTCGGTAGGTCATGCTCCTGCCGTTGCACTGGCCGATGCTCCTGCCGGTTCGGTCATGGCGATTGCCGAGGCATTGACCAACATCGTGTTCGCTCCTATCAAGGGCGGTCTGCAGGGTGTATCTCTGTCTGCCAACTGGATGTGGCCTTGCCGCAACGCCGGCGAAGATGCCCGTCTGTACAGCGCAGTTCAGGCTGCTTCGGACTTTGCCATTGACCTCAATATCAATATCCCTACCGGCAAGGACTCGCTCTCTATGACCCAGCAGTACAACAAGGCTGACGGTACGAGCGAGAAGGTGATCAGCCCTGGCTGTGTCATCATATCGGGCGGCGCTGAGGTTACGGATGTGCGCAAGGTCGTCTCGCCAGTAGTGCAGTTGGACAAGAGCTCGGCTATCTATTATGTCGATTTCTCTTTCTGCGAGCACAGACTGGGCGGTTCCGCATTGGCCCAGACTATGAACAAGGTGGGCGACTCGGTTCCTACGGTCGAGAATGCTGAGTACTTCGCTGATGCGTTCGATGCCGTTCAGGAGGCTATCAACAAGAACCTTGTGATGGCTGGTCACGACATCAGTGCAGGTGGTATGATCACTACGTTGCTCGAGATGTGCTTCGCCAATACTGAGGGCGGTATGCGCATCAACCTGTCTGAACTGGCCGAAGAGGATATCGTCAAGATTCTGTTTGCCGAGAACCCTGGCGTGGTACTGCAGGTCAAGGATACCAAGGCATTCGAGAAACTGATGGAGAAGGCTGGTGTGGCTGTGGCCAAGATCGGCTATCCATGTGAGGAGCGTTCGGTCAATGTCCGCAAGGGTGACTATACGGTTGACTTCGACATTGATCAGCTGCGCGACGTATGGTATGAGTCAAGTCACCTGCTGGACCGCATCCAGAGCGGTAAGGTCAAGGCTGACGAGCGATTTGAGAACTACAAGAAACAGCCTCTCTACTATCAGTGGCCTAAGGGATTCACCGGTAAGTTGGCTCAATATGGTATATCGGCCGACCGTCGCAACAAGACGGGTGTCAAGGCTGCTATCATCCGTGAGAAGGGTGTGAACTCTGAGCGCGAGATGGCTTACTCTATGTACCTGGCTGGTTTCGATGTCAAGGATGTACATATCACTGACCTCATCGCCGGTCGCGAGGACCTGACGGATGTCAATCTGATTGTCTTCTGTGGCGGTTTCTCTAACTCGGACGTACTGGGCTCGGCCAAGGGTTGGGCTGCCGGCTTCCTCTACAATGAGAAGGCTCGCAAGGCTCTGCAGGACTTCTATGCTCGTCCTGACACTCTTTCTCTGGGTATCTGCAACGGTTGCCAGTTGATGATCGAACTCGGTCTGGTCGGCTCTGACCTGGATGCTGCTAACCCAGATATCCTCAAGGCTGCACAGAATCCTAACCGTGTCCACATGTTGCACAATGACAGCCATAAGTTCGAGAGTAACTTCATCAACGTGCGTGTACCTCAGAACAACAGTATCATGATGGGCTCGCTGAGCGGTTCTCGCATCGGTATATGGGCTGCTCATGGTGAGGGTAAGTTCGGCCTGCCTGAGGGCAAGACTATCGAGGACTACAATGTCGTTGCTAAGTATGGATATGTAGCTTATCCTGCCAATCCTAATGGTTCGCCCGAGGGCCTGGCCGGTATCTGCTCGGCCGACGGTCGTCACCTGGCAATGATGCCTCATCCGGAGCGCGCTATGTTCCCATGGCAGTGCGGTTACTATCCTGCTGACCATCTGGCAGATGACGTTACTCCATGGATTGAGATCTTTGTCAATGCCCGCAAGTGGGTTGAGTCTCAGAAGTAATGAATAACGAACGTCTTTGGAACAAAGAATATTTGAAGGCATGGAGTGCAAACTTCATGCTCTTCTTTTCATTTATGCTCGTCGTTCCTCTCTTGCCGATTTATCTGCATGAGAGGTTCGCCGCTGGCACTGATGTGATAGGGGTGGTGCTGAGCGGTTATACCTGGCTGGCCATGCTGTCGCGTGCTGGCAGTGGTTATATGGTCGATACTCTGCCCCGCAAACAGGTGCTGGTATGGTCGTGGTTCCTGCTCTTCGCTTTTTTCGCCGGGTATATACTGGCTGGCAGCCTGCTGCTGTTTGCTATGGTCCGTACGCTGCATGGTGCACCATTCGGCCTGACCAGTGTGGCCAACAGCACGGTGGCTATAGACGTGCTGCCCAACAGCCGCAGGGCTGAGGGTATAGGCTACTACGGACTGTCGAACAACCTGGCTACGGCAATAGCTCCGACTGTCGGTCTGCTGCTCTATAATAGTTTCCACAATTTCGATTTGCTCTTCGGTCTCTCTATGGCTGTGGCATTCTGTGGTCTGGTCATTGACGCCTGTATTCATCTGCCTGCCCAGGCTCCCTTCATGGCTGTGCCTCAGTCGCAGATGCGCACGTCGTGGTACTCTAAGCTCTTCCTGAGCAATGCCTGGCCATTGGCCTTGAATCAAGTGTGCTACGGTATGGCATACAGTGTAGTGGCTACCTATCTGGCCATATATAGTGTGCAGCATCCCGATACGGCTGGCCATACGGGTATATTCTTCGCCGTGCTGAGTGGTGGACTGATTGTGTCGCGACTGACTGGCAGCCGACAACTGCGCCGCGGCCGTATATGGCAGAACTGTGCTGAGGGTATTTGTGTCTCGGCTTTCGGTTTCTTGCTCTTTGCTGCGGTCCATCACCCAGTGGCTTACTATGCCAGTGCTTTGATTGTGGGGTTCGGCAATGGACACATGTTCCCCTCAATGCAGATGATGTTCGTCAATATGGCGGGTGACCGACGTAGGGGAGTAGCCAACAGTACCCAGCTCGCTGCCTGGGATGCAGGCGCAGGACTGGGTACGTTATTAGGAGGTGTCTTGGCTGGATGGTGGGGCTATGAGTCTGCCTTCTGGCTGGCTGCCTTGGTCCAGGTTATCGGAGTGGTCTCTTTCTTTGTGTGGTGCAAGGGATTGTATCTGCGTGAAATCAAGTAGTGACGGACCTGTGCAATAGATATCTATGGAATATGAAACTGACTTACATTTTTCATAGTGGCTTTGCCGTAGAGTGCGATTCCTGTATTCTGATCTTTGATTGTTGGAGAGATCCTGCTGGGGTCGTGCCTGGACTGATTGCCGGTGATAAGCCTGTTTATGTCTTTGCCAGTCATTTCCACGAAGATCATTTTTGTCGGGATATCTTTGCCTGGCGCAATATGAGACCTTCGGACTTGATCTACATATTGTCCAAGGATATCCTGCGCCACCGTCGTGCTGAACGTGAGGAGGCTGATGTGTGGTTGGCAAAGGGCGGACAATGGCAGGACGAACGCATCCGTGTTTGGGCCCTGGGTAGTAACGACAGTGGCGTATCGTGGATAGTGGAGGCGGATGGTAGACGTCTGTTCCATGCCGGCGACCTGAATAACTGGTATGCCCGGTTCCTGACCGAGGACTATGCGGGAGGAACAATCATCAGTAAGGAGTTCGGTGAGATTGACCCACTCAAGGATGAGAAGCAATTCCTGGGCGAACTCAAGGATATCCGCAAGGTCGCTGATGCCTTTGACATCGTGATGTTTCCTGTCGATGGGCGCGTAGGTAATGGTTATACTCGAGGTGCTCGGCAGTTTATCTCTCAGTTCCAGGTCGGTCTCTTTGTGCCTATGCACTTTGTAGTAAGCGGTTTTGAAAGTGCTTGGCGTATGAAGGAATTTACGGACCCGCTGCATATTCCCTTCTGGAGCATCGCCTACGAGGGTGAGACTCTGCAATGGAACGGCGCTGAATAATAACTCAAACAGATTGAGTTTATAGGTCGTCTCAATCAGTTTCGACCGGTCTTAATCTCCTCGGTCTTTCTTGTCACTCTTCGTGACTTTCTTCGGAAAATGAAAATCGGACAGATTATCTGATAATAGATATCTGTCCGATTTCATTTTATCTAATTCTTAGATTGTAGTCTTGACAATACTTTATGTATAAAATGATTTTGAATGACTACTTATAACTCAGGACGCAGGATATTGAGAACCTCGCCACCATGTATGTTGATGTGGGTCTTCTTGAGTTGTGTGCCGCCGTATATATTGTCTATGACAATGGTGGAATTACTGATTGAGTCGTTCTCCGAACCTACCTCGATATATACATGGTCGGTATCTACGCGACCACGTCGGCCGGAACCATACAGACGGTCAATCTTGCCGCTCAGGATATTGGCGTGTGTGGTGCGTACAGAGCCGAATATTCCGCCCATATATACTCGGTCTATCTTCTCTGAATCGCGTGAGTCCACACGGAGATGTGCGCTTCCTACTACGGCACAGTCCTTGGCATATCCGCCCGCACAGAGAATCATATCCTCGGCAGTTACGGTTGAGTCATTCTTCAGAATGTCTGGGAATGGGTTGCACTCAATGTTCAGGTAGGTATTGCCACGCACGGTGCTCGAAACAAATCCACCGCAAGCCACGCCGTAGATGCGTCGGTCCTCGATGTACTGTGGACGGCTTGTGTTGGGGTAGAAGTATCCTCCAGTCACATTGACGTGTACGTCGCCGCCTACCTTGGTGTAGATAGATTTTGCATCGAGGTCATCACGATGTCCGTGTCCTGCACCAATTACTGCTGAATGCAGTTTGCCACCGAAGACGTTCAGTTCTACGTTGCCTGCCAATTCGGGGTTGATCTCGCCGCCTGAACGATAGACGTGTGCATAGTTGCCTGCACCGAAGATATAGCCTCGGATGACTGCACTACCGCCGATGTTGACCTGTGTATTGCCGTATGTGGTAGCTACAAGATCAACGGCATTGGTCAGATTGTCGAAGGCTATGGCACGGTGGTATGGACCTTCTCCACCACCGAAGATATTGCCCTTGACCTCTCCGCCAGTCACAGTGACGTGGGTATTGCCGAACATCTGTGCTATCTTGGAGAAGAACATCTTGTCCGTCTGTATTCCATTGGCATAGGGGAAACCACTATGGTCACTGTCGTCGAAATATGCCAGGTTACCACGGCATCCGCCGAAGATATATCCATCGACCACGCCACCATCCATATCTATATATGTATCGGCGTAGATATTGCCCGACTGACATCCTGCCTGGTGGGTAGGTAGGAGAGAACTGAACGAGATACTGCCGCCATAGACGGAACCCATCAGACGTGCTGTTCCTCCGATGTTGATGTGTAACTCTGTCTTGCTCAGGTCCAAGGTCTCATTGCCGCGCAGTTGTACGATAGGCATCTTGTCCTTGGCCTCCTTGTAGGTGCCGAACACAATCTTGTTGTTCTTCCAATATGGGATGTGGGGGTCGGCTGTATGATTGGTACTGTCGTAATCCAGACCGCATACGCAGGCTGCTCCACCACCATAAATCGTGTTATATACTGTGCCGCCCAGCAGGTTCAGGTACGACTTGCCGTAGAAGTATGTGACGCACGAATCGTGATCGGTCTCGTCGGCATAGAGGATGTGTCCATATCGACCGAGGTTGGTACCGAAAACTTCCGTAACCGCGCCGTCTGTCACGGTCACTTCGCTCTTGCCGAAGAAACTGTCCGCAGGTCGGCCCTGTACAATACGACCGAATCCGACATTGCCACCTACTATACGTCCAATGTGGCTACTGCCCTTGATCTCGATACGGGTATCAGCAAATACAGTACCGTCGGCCTGTCCACCAATGATGAGGGCGATATCGTACTGGTTGTGCCAAGGATTGTAGTAGTTGGATGCATCGCAGACAATATGGGTGCGGACTGGATGCTGGGGAGAACCGGAGATATTACCGGTGCGTTCCATCTGCAATGTATAACCATCGCCCGCAATGATACGTCCGTAGGTGCCCGAGAGCACGGTTACTGTATTCTCCTTGTGGACATAGTCTGGGTCATTGTTGTTGAGGACGCCGCCGTAGAGGGTGATAGCAGGAGCAAGCACACCTTCATCCAGACCCAGGGTATAGTCCATGATCTTATAACCACTGACGAAGATGCCGTATCCCATCGTGAGGTTGTGGCCCCAGGCAAACACCTTGGTCTGGTTAGGAAGGTCGTTCCTGCTGAACGAAGCACCGCTCAGGTTGATCTGCTCGAAACGGGTATCGGCATCAAATCGGATGCTCAGACCGGCAAAGAGAAGACGTCCGTTCTTGAAACTGTCATATCGGCCAGTGATGATAGCAGGTTTATTCTTGGAGAAATATGCTGCATTGGCCATCGTGCAGTGGCTATCGAGGTATTCGGTGAAATCGTATTCCTCGTAGGCTCCCATCACGATGATGACATTCTTGCCGATGCTGCCACCCTTGTCTGTCGAAGAGATCAGCTCGTATGCGCGCTTCAAGGTACGGACTGCAGTCTCGGGGGTACGTCCGTCGTTGCGGTCATTTCCTACCTTGTAGGTCTTGCCATTGCTGGTATAGGTATTGACGTCCGATGCGCTGATGCCCTGGTTGCAGACATAGATCGGGTTGGTGAACGACTTGACGATTGAGAAGCGAGCAGCCTTGTTCAGTCGGTGGGTAGCAAGCAGGAGGTATGTGTGTCCATCCTTGGCGTCCGTAAGGGTAGAACTGGTCGATACCTCGTTGAAGTTGTCTGTCAGGTCCTGCCAAGAGAACTCGAAGTCCTCTTCCTTGATTTCCAGTCCACTCACAGCAGTAATCTGCGCCTGTACAGTGTGCAGACCTTTCTTGTTGCGCTTGGCGGATGCTTCATCCTCGGGCAATATGGAGAGGTCATACTGGTCAGGCTCGATCAATATACCACCGCTACCTGCCTCAATACCATTGTCGTACACAGTCAAACTGAGTCGCTGCTGATATGGTTTCGGTTCGGCGATGATGGAAGAGGTCTTGTAGTCACCCAGTCGGACACCATCTATAGACCAGTGGTAGGTGTAAGTGTGGTTGCGCTCGCGGGTGAAGACTCCTTCATAGAGGAACTTGGTTCCGGTCATGGATGGACCGACGCTGACATTGAGGAAAGAGAACGAACGCTCGTTCTCGTTGATAGCGTGCCAGTTAATCTCGTTGTATGAGTAACCTTCGTTGTGCTTGATGCCCTGAGCCTTGGTGTAGTAGAACTGGTCATCGCGGCCGTGGAAGTGGGTCAAGTCAGGGTTGCCGTAACCGTAGCTGTGCTCAATGACGACGCTGGCATCCTCGTAGAAACTCTGTACCTCGCCAAAGTAATCGAGCACGGTGCCGACCAATGGGCATGCAGAGATTCTGGACGATGGGTGCAGGTTTACGTCGGTGCCGTAGTCCGTCACCGTGAAACCGTGTACCAGACAGTTGGTGATGCGTGAGTGACTATACATCTTGCCGACCAGACCGCCGATACGGAAATTGTACGTACCGGTTGCATCACCTGTGGTACGTACGAAGTGGATGTTCTCGACCTCGAGGTTCTCGATGACGGATTCAAATTCCGAATCACCGCCCAACTGGGGGAAGAGACCATAGTGACATTCGCCTGGAGAGTCCTTCAGGGTTACCTCAATGTTGGAAATCTTGTGGCCTGCACCATCGAAGTGAGCGCGAAAACACTTACGGTCAGACGAAGCTGAACCGAAGGTCCACTGGGTACTTCTCATATCCAGGTCTCGGGTCAATTTATAGTATTTCTTGTAACAGATTCCTTCGTTGTAGTCATAGTTTCTGATAAGGTAAGCCATTTCTTCAGCCGAAGTGATCAGGAATGGATCATCAGGCGTGCCCGATCCTTGCGACAAACGGATCATGGATCCATCCCAAACGGAGCTTTCGGCCCAGACAGAAAGGGTTGTAGTGAAGAATAATGAAATAAGTGCTGTGGTTGCTATGCACTTGTCTAAAAATTTGGACATGGTGTTCATCTTAGCAATTATTAATACTTATTGTTGCGTGCTAATTATAGTGCAAATATAAGTGAAAAATGTTAAAGTTGTATTATTTTTTGCTAAAATGTTGCAGAAAGGGTCAATTTTCTTGGATAAAACCTTGTTTTTTATGTTTTATAATACATTTTTGTGTCAGCAGTTGACGAAAACGTGTCTATTTAAGGTCGGTATAAAGTGTGTTGGGATGAATGTGATGGTGGTTGCGCAGGCGTCATAGGGTGTGTTGAGTCAATGCCTATTGAGCTTTCCTTCTCGTTTGTGGCGATGGTCATACAATGAAAGCGACTCTCGGTTCAGGAGAGTCGCTTGATCTTCTTTACGATGGGAATCGGGTCAATTGTCCTTGCAACAACCGCCCTCGTGACAACATTCCTCATTGTGGCAGCATTGGCCATCTCCGTGGCAGCAACGCCCTTTCTGTTGGCAGTATCTCTCGCACTGCACGCAGATGTCATAACCCAACATTGCTCCGAGCATGAAGTCCTCTTCGGGGCTGAGTTGGTTCAATGGTCGAGTGGCAATGAGCCTGATGGCATCCAGGCATTCGCGTCGGCCGAAGTAAACATTGACGTTCTGCCTGCCGGCAGGTTGCAGTATGTAGGGGATGCCTTGGCTTTCGAGTCGTTCGACGGCCTCGTCGCCGTACTTCTTGGCACAGGTGAAAAGCACCATCTGGCGCACTCCTTTCTGAAACTCGTAGATGTGGTTTGAGAGTACTCTCAATTCGCTTGGCTGTTTTGCGCTTGTTCTCATTGTGTTGTTACTATGAGGGTATTATAACGTAATTACCGTATTTACCGTTTTTACCAATTTTTTTCGGGTGCAAAGGTAGTTGTTTATTTTTAATTGGACAATACCTATAAATGGCTATTAGTGAGTAGCTAAAAGTCGGTATGTCGGCGCAGAGTGACAATAAAAAAGTGAGCAGGTAGAAGACTACTTGCTCACTCGGTTATATTGTTGTATAGATGTGCTTAGAATAGGTTTTTCCTCTTGAATATCACATAACATATAATAATGAGAATCAAGGTGAACACCACGATGCAGCCAAAGGCGGGCCACCAGTGCTCCAGACCGTTGGGCACATTCATGCCGAAGAAGCCTGATATAGCGGCTGGAATCATCAAGATGATGGTGATGGTGGTGAGCCGTTTCATTATGGCATTCAGGTTGTTGCTGATAATGCTCGAGTATGAACTGCGCTGACGTTCCAAGACCTCGCTGTATATATTGGCCGTGGTATAGGCCTGTTGTAACTCGACCTCAACATCATCCAGGAGGTCTTCGTCGTACTGCAGGTGGCGTAGATGCTTCTTGAGTCGGACCAGTACCACCTCATTGCCACGCAGAGAAGTGATGAAATAGACCAAGAACTTCTCGATGCGCATTATCTGCTGCAGTCGGTCATTGTCCATCGAGTCCTCGAGCGCCTCTTCGGCAGCTTTCATCATGACGTTCATCTGTTTGAGGTACTTCAGGTACCAGACAGAACTGGACAGGAACAGCGACAGCATCAAGTCATAGCGCTCACGCTCTTCGATCATCTTGCGATTGGTCCAACGGATGAAGTCCGAAACCATCTCATTGCGATAGAAACAGACCGAAATAAAGACATCTCCGTGTATCAGCAGGGCCAATGGCATGGTACTGTAGATGGAGTCCCCGTCGCTGTCCACTTCTTTGCTGGGCACGCGGAGCAAGGTCATGAGCCAACCAGCCTCGCTCTCTGTACGAGGGCGTTCTTCTGCATCTTCTGCATCCTGTATGAAGTCCATAGGTGCATCGAAACGAGTCTCCAGTTCCTTGAGCTCCTCTTCGGTAGGAGCTGTGACCTGAATCCAACAGTCGCTCTGCCATTCGGACAACTGCTTGAAACCTGATTCGCACTTCCAGAATTCAATCATTTTTTATGCTGTTTTGGCGTTTTTTACCGTGTAACTTTATTTTCGCGGTGCGAAATTAATATTTTTTATTGAATAATGGCGTTTTTTAGAAGAAAAATCGTTATTTTTGTGCAATTTTTATAGGTAAATGATGCAATTGACTACCGAAATGTGCTCTTTTTTGAGCGAACATGCCGACGATGATCCCGCCCGACTCTTGCTCGCTGCCTCCCGATATCCAGGTATAGATGTCCGATGGGCAGCTGCTCAGATAGAGGTGCGACAGCAGTTGCGCCACAAGCTGCCCGACTGGGTCGCACCGGGTGTACAACTCATCATGGGTGGCCGTGTCCCAGCCGAGCAATGCAGTTCGCAGCAGACGGCGCAATATAAGCGTGCATTGGTCGTGGGCCAGTCTCTGTGCGATTTGACCGGGGGAATGGGGGTCGATTGTTACTATATGAGCCGAGGTCTGGAGCGGGCCATCTATCACGAGCGTCAGGAGGAACTGTGCGAAGTGGCGCGGCACAACTTCGGCCAACTCGGAGCGGACAATATCGAAGTGCGCCATACCGATGCCCGGGTCGAGGATATACCGGATGTCGATACTATCTATCTGGACCCAGCCCGACGTGCCGCCGATGGGAGTCGGGTATATCGTCTGTCGGACTGCGAACCGGATGTGGTGGCTTGGCGTAGTGAACTGCTGCGGCATTGTCGGCGTCTGATCGTCAAGGTTTCGCCTATGGCTGATGTGGCCAGCATCGTGGCACAGATGCCTGGATTGACCCAGATACATATAGTGGCGGTGCGCAATGAGTGCAAGGAGGTGCTCCTGGTGCTGGATGGTGAGAGGGCAGAGGCTACACCTGTCCCCGAGTCCCAGATTGAGGTACACTGCATCGACTTCCGGACACAGGACGAGGTCCGTATGAACTATCTGTGGGGAGATGAACCCCAGGCTCCCGTAGAATATTGTGATGAGGTTGCCGTGGCCGAGGGAGGCGTGCAGGGCTGGTTGTACGAGCCCGATGTGACGTTGCTCAAGGCTGGCGCCTTCCGCCTGCCCTGTTCGCTGTATGGAGTGCGCAAGGTGGGCCCTAACAGTCATTTATACATTTCCGATCGGCTGGAATCCTCATTCCCTGGCCGAATATTCAAGATCGAACAATCTATGCCAAACTCCAGTAAATTGCTCAAGTCTCTGCGCGTGCAGGTACCCCAGGCCAATATTGCTACCCGTAATTTTCCCCTTTCGGCCGATGCCTTGAGGCGCAAGACGGGCATACGCGATGGGGGAGAGTCCTATCTGTTCGGCACGACGTTCGGCCATCGCGATGCCTGGTTGATGTTGTGCCGCAAGGTCATGCTGCTGCTCGTCCTGGTACTGATGCCGGGATTGCTGTTCGCCCGTCGCAAGCGCCATGCAGCACCCGAAGTGACTGTAGAGAGCCTCCTGAAGGGGGTGCAGCTCGAGGCCCCATGCCTGTGGAATCAAGGTAAGGAGTTCGTGCATCTGAGCGACAGGCTGGATGTCTCCCTGCGTCCGCAGGAGCCCGATTTGAAGTTTGACACATTGAACTATGCCCAGACAGTATGGACCTTCGATGGAATATTGAGCCAAGAGGACTGGATGGGTCAGCAATGTATGCAGTTGGTCTTCCGTAGTCCGCACGACCGGCTCTACCTCTTTGCCACGGGCCGATTGATGAGCCAGGTAGGCGATACAACCTATCGTCCGGCACTCAATTCTCTGTGTGCCCTGGATCCAGTCCGTGAGAGTGACCTGCGTCTGCGTGGCCGACAGTTGTACCTGCTCATCAACGACGAAAGGCTCATCACGGCCGATACGGTACGGTTGACCAAGTTCGTGCCTGTACATATCGACTCCGTGACAGTGGGACGGCAGACTGCTCCGTTGCAGATATGGTTCAGACACCCTTCGGGTGCTGTGGCGTCGATTTTTACCTCTCTGCCCGATAGTCGCGAGGAGGCTACTTCTACGCCCGTTCAACGCTTCTTCTCTACGACTGATCCATACCTGAAGTATCCCGACATTACGGCTCGCGTGTGGAACATGATTCAGTCCAATCAGGTGCAGATCGATATGACGCTCGAGGAGGCGCGTCTGTCGTGGGGGCGTCCTCAGCGTTTCGAACGATATGAGACGAAGGGCGGTATGGTCGAGTGCTGGCATTATGCCGGTCGCCGCGTGCTGGAGTTCGTCGATGGACGTCTGCGCCGTATAGCCTACGAACGCTGATTGCACGAGGACTGCTTTACTATTTGCTGTGAGTACAGGCCCCAATCAACCTTTAACCTTAACCCCATAATAAAAGTGACTACAAGACAGCGATACGAGGGTGTGATTGCCTATTTTCTGGCCAATCAACCCAATGCACAGACCGAATTGATCTACCACAACCCGTTTGAGTTGTTGGTGGCGGTTATCTTGTCTGCCCAATGCACGGACAAGCGGGTTAATATGGTTACTCCCGAACTGCTGCGGGCATTCCCTACGGCCGAGGCTATGGCGCGTCAGACAGCCGACGAGGTGTATGAGTATGTCAAGAGCATCTCCTACCCACATGCCAAGGCTGAACATCTCGTTGCTATGGCTCAACGGTTGGTCGATGACTATGGCGGTGAGGTACCTGAGGATTATGATGCCCTGTTGAGCTTGCCTGGAGTGGGACGCAAGACGGCCAATGTCATATCTGCGGTGATATACAACAAACCGACCATGGCGGTCGATACTCACGTCTTCCGTGTCGCCAACCGTATTGGATTGACCAACAACAGCCGTACACCTCTGGCTACTGAACGCACATTGACGGACAATATCCCCGGTGAATTGATTCCCTTGGCCCATCATTGGCTCATCCTGCATGGGCGTTACGTATGTACCGCACGCAACCCTAAATGCGCTGATTGTGGTATAAGTAGCTTCTGTAAATTTGTATCAAATTTAGGTAAAAAATGATACATTTGAATGACAGGTAAAGTTTTCGTTCAATAATTATTTGGCGGACTCTCAAAAAAACTATATCTTTGCCGCACGTTATAAATAGCTTTTGCGGCCCATTATTGATTGTTTATTTTAAAATGTAAAAATTTTATTATGATGCAATGGGACACTTTGCTCTCTGCCTTGCGTTTCGGACAGGAACACTTGACGCAGGGTCAACATACACGCAATGAATTTCAGCGGGATTATGACCGCCTGATTTTCTCTTCGGCTTTCCGCCGATTGCAGAACAAGACTCAGGTTTTCCCTCTGCCGGGCAGCATCTTCGTCCATAACCGATTGACCCATAGCCTGGAGGTGAGTTGCGTGGGTCGTTCATTGGCCAGCAATGCCGCCGTTTTCCTTGCAGAAAAGTACAAGGGGGAGGAATGGACCGCCAAGTTGGAGAGCCTCGATGATATCGTTGCAACGGCCTGTCTGGCTCACGATATGGGCAATCCGCCCTTCGGTCATAGTGGTGAACGTGCCATCATATCCTATTTCAGCGAGGGTGCGGGCCTCCATTATCGGGATGGGCTCAATCCTCAGGTATGGAGCGACATCACGCACTATGATGGTAATGCCAATGCTTTCCGCCTGCTCAGTCATCAGTTCAATGGCCGACGCCAAGGTGGTTTTGCCTTGACCTATTCGACATTGGCCTCTATCATCAAGTATCCCTATTCCTCGTTGGAAGCAACCCACAAACCGAAGTTCGGTTTCTTTGCTTCGGAGCAGGAGGCTTTTCACCGTGTGGTGGAACATCTCGGAATGCAGCCGCTTGATGCCGAGTGCCGTCGTTACAGCCGACATCCTCTGGTATGGCTGGTCGAGGCAGCGGACGATATCTGTTACCAGATCATGGACATCGAGGATGCCTGCCACCTGAAACTGCTCACGCAGGAGGATACCATCGAACTGCTGCTTCAGTTCTTCGAGGGCGAGACGCGTGGCAAGGTAGAACGTGGATTGACCCATCTGGCTGATGACAACGAACAGATAGCCTATCTGCGCAGCCGAGTGATCGGCACTTTGGTCTATGAGTGCGGGGAGGTGTTCAATAACCATGAGCAGGAGATTCTGTCCGGTTCTTTCTCGGGCCCGTTTATCGAACATGTCAGCGAGGTGCCTCGCAAGGCATATCAGGCTTGCAGCAAACTGGCTGTACAACGAATCTACAATGCCCATCAGGTGGTGGAGATTGAAATCGCCGGTCATCAGATCATTTCTGTATTGCTCGATCGTCTGTTGGATGCGGTCAATAACCCCAACAAGGCCTATAGCCGCTTGCTCCTGGATCGTGTGCCCTCTCAGTATGAGGTCAAGTCCGAACAGCCTGAGGTTCGTATCATGGCGGTGCTCGACTATATATCGGGCATGACCGATGTCTATGCTCTCGACCTGTATCGCAAGATTTATGGCATGAGCTTGCCGTCGTTGTAATATAGCCTGTTATAATTAGATAATATTTGTTACTTCATTTAACAACATTTATATGAAACTTAATGATATTCTTGCCCCTGGTTTCGATGCAGCCCAGTGGGAAGCAAAAGGCTACCAGCTGCCTAAGTTTGATGTCGCAGCTGTAGCGCGTAAGACGCACGACAACCCTACATGGGTACATTTCGGTGCAGGTAACATTTTCCGTGCTTTTCCAGCAGCCATCCTGAATGATGCGCTCAATACTGGTAAGTACGATCGTGGCGTAATCGTGGCTGAGAGCTTCGACTACGAGATTATTGACCGTGCATATCGTCCATATAACAACCTCTCTCTCTTGGTCAGTCTCCAGTCATCGGGTACTATCGAGAAGAAGGTCATTGCTTCGGTAACTGAGAGCCTCAAGGCAGATAAGCAGTTCGCTGATGATTGGGCACGCCTTACTGAGATCTTCCGCAATCCTTCATTGCAGATGATTACATTCACCATCACGGAGAAGGGCTACAGTGTCGCTCCGGCTGACCTGGAGCGTGGTCTCAATCCAGTATTGGCTATGGGCAAGGTCTGCGCCCTGCTCCTGGAACGATACAAGGCTGGTCAGTTGCCCCTCACTGTGCAGAGTATGGACAACTGCTCGCACAATGGTGACAAGGTCAAGGCTGGTGTCTTTGCCTATGCTGAACATTGGGTAGCAGACGGATTGGTCGAGGCTGGCTTCCTCTCTTACCTCAAGGATGAGAAGAAGGTCACATTCCCATGGTCTATGATTGACAAGATTACTCCTCGTCCTCATGTCAAGGTTCAGGAGATGTTGGCAGCTGATGGCTTTGAGGATAACAACTTCCTCGAGACTGAGCGCCATACCTTCACAGCTCCTTTCGTCAATGCCGAAGAGGTTCAGTATCTGGTCATCGAAGATAATTATACCAATGGTCGTCCACCTCTCGAGTTGGGTGGTACGCTCTATACTACTCGTGAGACTGTAGATAAGGTCGAGACGATGAAGGTGACTACCTGCCTCAATCCTCTCCATACCGCAATGTCTATCTACGGCGTGATGTTGGGTTACAATCTCATTTCAGCAGAGATGGCCGATGCTGACCTGCGTTCCTTCATCCAGAAGATTGGTTACATCGAGGCTATGCCTGTTGTTACCGATCCAGGTGTGCTCAATCCTTATGAGTTCATCGGTGCAGTCATCAACAAGCGTCTGCCTAATCCATTCATGCCCGATGCACCTCAGCGTATCTCGACCGATACATCGCAGAAGTTGCCTATCCGATTCGGTGAGACCATCAAGAAGTATGTGGCCCGTGGCCTCGATATGAGCAATCTCGTGCTCATTCCATTGACTCTGGCTGGTTATGCTCGATTCCTCAAGGCACTTGATGATGATCTTCAGCCATTCACTCCTTCTTCTGATCCTAAGCTGGAAGAACTGCAGGCCATTGTCGCTCCTTTGGCTATCGGTAAGCCCGATCAGGATTGGAGTCCGCTCAAGAACCTCTTCTCTCGTGCCGACATCTTCGGTATCGACCTCTACGAGGCTGGTCTCGGTGCTCAGATTGAGGGCATGGTCAAGGAACTCTATGCTGGCAAGGGTGCTGTCCGCGCTACCCTGCACAAGTATGTGGAGAAGAGATAATAGACCCACCCCCTAACCCCCTCCCGTTAATAGGGAGGGGGCATATAATGCTATGCACCCTGGAACAAATACCCGCAGAAACAGGCTGCTTCAGCTCTCAGTTTCAGTCCACTGCCGAAGCCGTTCTTGGCGAGGCATGCTCTTGGAGCAGTTTTAAACTCTATGTATGTGGAAATATCGGACAGCATCTCCGGATAGATATATGTTGCTCAAGGAATTCGCCCGAGAGAATCGCAACAATGCTACATTGGCAGAAAGGCAGTTGTGGAAATACTTGAGAGGTGAGTCATTCGGTACTAAAGTGCTCAGGCAATACATTGTTGGAGATTATATTGTAGATTTCCTGCTGCCCTATTATAATCTCGTTATTGAGGTTGATGGCGGTTATCATGCTGAACGAGTACAACATGAGGATGATCTGGCCAGGTCGCAGCATCTGAATGAGATGGGTCTATATGTCATCCGTTTTCGCAATGAACAGGTGTTGTTTAGCATTGAAGAGGTGGAACAACGGATAAAAGAAATCATTAATCAAATAAAAACTCCCCAGCCACTCCCGGGAGAATAAACAAAATACTCCCTCTCCCTACTAATGGGAGAGGGTCGGGGAGTGGGTCAGATATGGAAAGAACTTGGCGATGGTTCGGCAAGAAGGATAAGATTACCCTTGCCCAACTCAAGCAAATTGGTGTGGAAGGCATCGTAACTGCCTTGCACGATGTGCCCCTGGGCGAAGTATGGACTCAGGAGAAGATTCACGATCTCAAGGTCTATATTGAGTCTTATGGTATGAAGTGGAGCGTCGTAGAGTCGCTTCCTGTAGTAGAAACAATCAAGTATGGTGGCCCTGACCGCGAGCACCAGATTGAGGTGTACAAGGAGTCATTGCGTAATCTCGGTAAAGAGGGCATCAAGTGTATCTGCTACAACTTTATGCCTGTACTGGATTGGGCTCGTACCGACTTGTCACATCCTAATCCCAATGGTGCTACCAATCTCTATATGGATTGGGGTGTCTTTGCCTATTTTGACATTCATATCCTGAAGCGCGATGGCGCTCGTCAGGATTGGGCAGAATTCTCGAAGGTCCACAAGTGGGGCCGTGACCTCGTTGCTGAGGCCGATGAGATGAAGAAGACTACTACTCCTGAGCAGGATCACGAACTGGTACAGAATATCATCATCAAGACTCAGGGATTCGTGAGCGGAAACTTCAAGGAGGGTGACGAACGTCCATTGGAGCTTTTCCACGACCTGTTGAAACTCTATAAGGGCATCGACAAGGCACAGCTGCAGGCCAACATGAAGTACTGGTTGGAGGCTATCATGCCAGTGTGCGAGGAGTACGACATCAATATGTGCGTGCATCCTGATGATCCACCATATCCTGTCTTCGGTTTGCCTCGCATCGTAGGTAATGTTGATGATGTTCAGTGGTTGCTCGATGCAGTGCCCAATCCTCATAATGGCCTCACGTTCTGTGCAGGTTCCTTCTCGGCAGGTGAGCACAATGATGTCGTAGCTATGGCACGTCAGTTCGCTGACCGTACTCATTTCGTACACCTCCGCTCATGTCACATCTTCCCTAATGGTAACTTCACCGAAGCTTCGCACCTCGGCGGCCGTGGAGATCTGATTGAGCTGTGCCGTATCTTCGAGCAGGCTGAACAGCGTGGCAAGTGCAACAGTGGTCGTCGTCTTCCTATGCGTGTCGATCATGGTATGACCTTCACGGACCAGCCTGGCGGTGTATTCGATGAGTCTGCTCACGGACACAATTCAGGCTACACTCTGTTGGGCCGTATGTTTGCTATGGGTCAGGTACAAGGTATCTTGGCTACGGTAGATCGCGAACTTGGCATCAAGTATCAGCAGCCTGGCTTCTTTGATTGATCAGGTTGTCCCTATCAGGGATAATATACAATAATGGCTGAGCATCCTTTTCTTTGGATTGCTCAGCCATTATTGTTTTCTGCATTATCGGAATGTCAGAGTATAGGGAAATTCCGGTAATGATGTGAATTGTCCGTAATTTTTACTTCTGTTTGTCATCAACCTTGAGGTAGCGGTCGAGCCAATCGAAGAAGACACGCTGCCAGAGTACTGCATTCTGAGGTTTGGTTACCCAATGGCACTCATCAGGGAAATAGAGGAAACGGGCTGGGATGCCACGCATACGGGCCAAGTTGAATGCCTGCATACCCTGTGTGACAGGAATACGGTAGTCATGCTCGTTGTGAATGACGAGGATAGGAGTGTCCCACTTGGTGATAGACTTGTGGGGCGAATCAGTATAGCAGGCATTGACACCACCCTTGCCGCGGCGAGGAGTGTGGCACAGGCCTGGCTGGAGTCCATCCTGACCGAAGTAGCTTCCACCGTAATCCCAGTCGGCAAACCACATCTCCTCGGTCTCGCCATACATAGACTCGCAGTTGAAGATGCCGCAATGAGCAATCAGTGCCTTGAAGCGCTTTTCGTGATGACCTGCCAACCAATATACACTATATCCGCCAAAGCTGGCTCCGATAGCGCCAAGGTGGGAGGTATCGCACCAAGGCTCTTTGGCCACTTCGTCAATCGCGGTGAAGTAATCGCGCATACACTGACCGGCGAAGTCGCCAGCAATCTGCTCATTGAAAGCCTGTCCGAAGCCGGGCACGCCGTGACGGTTAGGCAATACGATGGCATAGCCGTTGGCCTGCATGATGGCAATGTTCCAACGGGTGCTCCAGAACTGGCTGACTGCAGATTCGGGACCTCCCTGGCAATACAGCAGCGTAGGAATAGAGCCGCGGCAAGCCTCGACCTGAGGAAGAGAGTCAGGGTCAAAGCCGGCAGGATAGGCAACCCAGACCAACATCGAGTCACCGTTGGTGCAACGCATCATGCGAGACTTGAACTTGCCCATATCGCCCAGAGGTGCGAGCAGTTCGTCATTCTCGTGGGACAACTGAATGGCGGCGCCGTTGGTGATGGAGTATATCTCGTTGGGCGAATGCCAGTCGTGACGCAGTGCGTAGAGGCGGTTGCTGCAATAGCAAGCCATGGCATAGTCGTGGGGCGAGTAGTCGGTCAGACGTTGTACCTTGCCCTGGAGATCTACGTCGAAGATAGGTGCAATGCCACCATCATAGCTGGTGAAGGTGAGCGCCTGTCCGTCGGGACGCCACACGAACGAGTTGACGCTGTTGTCATACGAACGGGTCAGGTCGGTGATGGCTGGTGCTGCAGCGGGCATGGACTGGAAGTTGCTATATGGGGCTATGTCAATGATGCAGAGACGGTTCTTGTCGCTCTCATAACCATTGCGCTCCATGCTCTGGAATGCCAGCCAATGTCCGTCGGGCGAGTAGGCAGGATTGGTGTCGTAGCCGTGATCGCCAGGGTGCAGGTCGATGGTCTGTCGGCTCTGAATGTCGTACAGGTAGAGACTGGAGCGGGTAGAGAAGGCATAGGTGGTGCCAGTCTCCTTGCGGCAGCTATATACAATCTGCTTGCCGTCAGGACTCCACGCAAAGGCCTCGGTACCGCCGAAGGGGCGCATTGGACACTCGTAGGGTTCGCCCTCCATGATGTCGATGATGCTTTCGTTATTGACCTCTCCATCGGCGCTGACCTGTGCCAGGTATGGGTGAGGATAATCGTTGACGAAACTGTCCCAATGGCGATAGTTCATCTCGTCCTCCAGTCGTCCGGTAGTCTTGTCCAATCCCTCGAACAGAGCGCTGTCTATGCGTTGGACAGGCAAAGTCATGACGAGCAGCACCTGGCTGCGGTCAGGGCTGAAGACGAATCCCTCGATGTCGCGGTCTGTGTGGCTGATCTGGCGGCGTTCGCTGCCATCGGCACGCATGCGCCACAGTTGGGTGTGACCATCCTGAGTCCACAGGAAGGCGATGTTGTCGTTGTCCAACCACACAGCACCGCGTTCGCTGGCATTGGTGTGGGTGATGTTGCGAGGTTCGGCTGTCCACGATGTAACATCGAGCGTGAACAGTTCCGTATTGCTCTTGTTCTGACTGACGCTGGTATAGGTGACAGGATAGAGCAGTCGGGTGCCGTCGGGCGAAGGCTGGATGTCCTGAATCTTGCCCAATTCTTGCAGCAGTTCAGGCGTTAGTTTGTTGGTTCGGATGGAGCTTCGACCGATGTAATCGGCATCAGGTGCCTCGGCCTTGGGGGCGCAGGCATCCAGCAATAATGATGTAGCCATAATGGCAAGGATGGATTTATTCATTGCTTTTTTGCGGTTTTTGTTTTCTTTGTAGTTCGGGCAGCGGAACGTGCAGCAGGACGTGTGCTCTTGCCGGCATAACCGGGTTGGCCTACTGCCGATTCCTGCATCGTCACTTCCGCCTTGGCGTTCCAGTAGGCATCGAGCGTAAACTCGTTGGCAGTGCGGATCAATATGCGCGTCTTGATGTCATAGTCCTGTTTGAGCAATTCAAACTCGCGGCTCAGAATTTCTGCAGTGTGCTTGTTCTCAAGTTTGGGCAATCCCGCCTGAATGAAGTCATCAATCAGTTCAGTCGTCTTGATCAGGAAATACTCATTGCCCTTGCGTACACGTTCGTGGAGCTGCTTGTTCTCCTCGTATGTAGGGCATAGGGCGATGAGCCGATGTATCTGCGCTTTGAAGTTCTGCCCGACAGTCTCCAGTTGTTCCTCGCACTGAGCAACGATAGTCTTGATGTTGTTCACATAATCCTGGTGTGCCTTGGGCAGATGTTGGTCTGCCAGACGTAGCAGATGTCGGAATTGCATCAACAACGGCATGTAGTCAAAGATGCTGCACAATGTCTGTTCGATACAATCGCGACGGTCTGCCATCAGACGTTGTTGGTCCGGCTGGTTCTCCTGTATGCTCTGGTTGTAGTTGATGATGGTGGGGTCCGACATCACGACGTGGCTGTGAATCGGGGTGCTGAGCACCAATCCCTCCAGTGTGCGGCAACGCGACAGTGCCACATAGACCTGGCCGAAGGAGAAAGCCTGACCGGCATTGATGATACAACGGTCGAAGGTGAGGCCCTGACTCTTGTGTATCGTGATGGCCCATGCTGGACGGAGGGGAATCTGCGTGAATGAGCCGATTACCTCTTCGGTTATCTCGCCTGTCTGTTCCTTGGTTACATACTTGGTGTTCTGCCATTCCTGGGCATCGACCATGATGTCCTGCGGTTTGCCGTCCTCGTCAGTACTCTCGACCCATACGGCCTTGTCCGTAATCTGAGTGACACGGCCTATCTTGCCGTTGTAGTACTGATGATTGGAGTCGTTCTTGCAGAACATCACCTGTGCGCCCACCTTGAGCGTGAGTTGTGCGTCGGTAGGATAGGAGCCCTCGGGGAACTCTCCCTTCACGACGGCGCTGAACGTGTGCGGTTCGGTGGTGAGCATCAACAGGCGGTGGCGGTTGATGTCGCTCGCCTGGTAGTTGTGCGTCGTCAGTGTGATGTATCCCTCGTCGTCAGCAGGACGGAAGTTGGGCCGATAGCGGCTGTTGAGCGTCTGCAGGGTGGCTGTATCCAGGTGGTTGTCGCGCACGTTGTTGAGCAACTGCACGAAACTCTGGTCTGCCTGGCGGAAGACGTGCGTCAGCTCGATGCCCGTGTAGGTAGCCTGGGCCAATGCCTTGCTGCCGAAGAAGTAGGGCGTCGTGTAGCCGTTGGCCTGGAGCAACTGCCACTCCTCGTCGCTCGATACAGGAGCCAGCTGTTGCAGGTCGCCTATCATCAACAACTGTACACCTCCGAATGGCTTGAAGTGGTCCTGATAACGGCGCAGAACCTCGTCGATGGCATCGAGCAGGTCACAGCGTACCATCGAGATCTCGTCGATGATGAGCAGGTCCAGGGAGCGGAGAATGTTGATCTTGTGTTTGGAGAAACCATATTTGCCTTTTCCCTCGCGCTTGACCGTCTGACCGGGTAGGTAGAGTCCAGGAGCCAGTTGGAAGAACGAGTGGATGGTCACGCCGCCAGCATTGATGGCAGCGACACCTGTGGGCGCCACAACGATGTTACGTTTGTGTGTCTCGGCCCGCAGGTGTCTCAAGAAGGTGGTCTTGCCCGTGCCGGCTTTACCGGTCAGGAAGATGTTCCGATGCGTATATTGCGCGTATTTAAAAGCTAAATCAAGTTCAGGATTCTGCACGGATAGATTAGTTTTGTTCTGATGTTTGCACTGGACGGCCCATCAGGTCGTACTCCTTGCCGCCCTTGACAATGTAGATCTGTCCGCCACGCATTCGCTTGGTAGCGCGCACAGGTTGCTGCTGGTCGTACAGAGTATCGATCGAAGACTGTTCGTCTTCCTTCGGGTTGCCGAAGGTGATGACCACGCTGCTGTCTGCCAGCGTCTGTATAGCAGTGATGTTGAATGCTATCGTATCGCCGCTGTGCCAACGGAAGAGCGTGTTGGTGCTATCGAGAGTAGTGATGTTGCTTTTGCCTGGGTAAATGTCGGACGAAAGATTGGCCATCCATTCCGTATAAGTAGCCTGATCTGTGACATTAGAGTACAGGTATCGATCTCCGTCTGCGCAGATAGGCGAACAATGTTGGAAACTGGGCGTATTGTTAGGACCATTGGCCGACCAAAGGCTCTGGTCGAAATAGACGTATGTAATGAGCAGGCCGCGGTGTTGATGGGTTGAGTAATATCCAGAATTACCCCAGGTGCGTTCCCAGCAGTTCTCGGGCTGATGGTTCTCGATGGTGATATATTCATTCTCAACCTCTGGATTGCGGAATATGCGGACATCTCCGGTCGATACGCAGGGGGAGAGGGTGTCGCGGCACTCGGCATTGACGGATTGTGGCTCCTCCAGCCACCCCAAGTACATACGTTCGTGGGTTGTCAGGCATCCTGGTATTTGGCCTTTGCCGCTGTATTCCCCCTGATCCATCAGACTCCAACTGTCCATACCATAGCACTGACTGGCGGTCGAAGAGTTTGTGCCGTAGAAATCCGGCAGTCCTATAGAATGTCCGAATTCGTGGGTAAAGACGCCAATGTTGGGTAGTATAAGAGGATTTTTATAAGAGCATCCATACAATTCCGGTGAGAGCAACATGAGGTTGGTCTTGGTGCCATCTGGCAGGGTGTAAACGTATCCTGTCGTGTTCTTGGCCCATATATGATCGGCAACACCAGATTCGTTCTGCCCATAGCCAGCATAAATGATATAGAGGCAGTCTAACTTGCCGTCGTTGTTGTTGTCATATTGAGCTGCATTGTCCAATGAGCCTCTCTTGATGAGCGAATCAACAACCTCGGCAATGAGTGAGCCTACCTTGGCATCGTGTCCTGTGGTGCCTTCTGCGCCGTAGTAACTATAGCTTTGTGGCAAGGTGATGGTGCCCAGGATGTCGAACACAGGGTCGAACTTGCCGAAGCTCTGCACGTTCCAATACTTGCGCACAGAGCCGGTATGATATTCCTTGCCGCCGTAGGTGTAAGCCACGCGGTCGAAATCCATCATGTTCATAACCGAGTCCATAAAGAGCTCGGAACCGAACTCCTCGGTCAGTGAGAGGTCGGAGAACTGTACCAGCACCATGGGCAGTTTGACCTGATTCTTGGGGGTAACACCGCCCAGGGTCTTGATCTGATGCAGGGTGCGGGCTGCATGTTGGCGCGATTCGGTCCACTGGCTGTAGTTGGTGGTGGCCTCATCATCGGTCATGACGCGCCAGTAGTGAGTCAGCGTGTCCTGAGTCAGGTACAGACCCGTCTGGGCATCGAGCCAATAGCTCATGTGTTCGTCGCCCATAGGGATGGCCTGTATGGTGGTGCCGTCTGGCTGGGTGAGCGTAACGATGCGGCGCAGGGCTGGTGCGGCCTGTGCCTGGGTGGTCAGCGCCTCGCGTGTAGGGGCTGTGAACAGGCTGAAAGCAGCCATAGCCAGGAGTAAGAATCGTTTCATGTAAATATGTGTTTTATAGTTTTACCCTCTCTCTCTCAAATCCCCATCAAGTCACGGTAGATGTCCAGCACGATGCTGATCTGCTCCTTGTTGGCGGAGTGATTGAGCGTAGGAACGCCGATGGCGCTCATAAGGGTGAAGTTGATCTCGTCGCCTTCATTCTTCTTGTCGTGTTTCATCAGTTCGATGAAGGCATCGTAGTCGCCGCAATTGAACTGCAGGGGACCATAGTTGTCGCGTACGAAGTTGGCAATCTCGTAGAGTGTGTCAGATGGGAATCCGACTTGCTGCTGGCTCATAATCAGCTCGCATACCATACCCCAAGCCACAGCGTAGCCGTGCAGGATGGGCTTGTTGGTCTGCATGCACCAGGTCTCGAACGCATGGCCGAAGGTGTGGCCCAGATTGAGCGCCTTGCGCAATCCCTGTTCGTAGGGGTCCTGACGCACTACCTTGCGCTTGACATTGACCGAATACTCCAACAGGGGCAGCAATGTCTCGTTGTCCCAATGCTGGATGTCGTAGTTGAGCAAGTCGAACAGATGCTGCTTGTCGCTGAGCAGGCCGTGCTTGATCATCTCGGCATAGCCGGAGATGAGGTTGTCATGATTGAGCGTCTCGAAGAACTTGGTCGAAATCAGTACAGCCGATGCAGGAGCAAAGGCGCCGATCTCGTTCTTGAGATTGCCCAGGTTGATGCCCGTCTTGCCGCCCACGGCAGCATCGACAGCACCCAGCAGGGTGGTGGCAACGTTGATGAACTTGATGCCGCGCTTGAAGGTAGCAGCAGCAAAGCCGCCCAGGTCGGTAATCATACCGCCACCGATGTTGATGAGCAACGAATGGCGAGTAGCTCCATTGGACGAAAGAGCATTCCAAACCTCGGTGAGGCTGTCTATATTCTTGGCTTGGTCAGAGGTCTCGATGACAATCTGATGTATGCGTTGTCCAGAATGTGACTCCTCATACTTGTTGAGAAAAGGAGTGATGACCGGCATACAGAACCGGATAGTTGTGAGGTCAAACAGCACAAATAGCTTGTCGTGCTGAATCTTGGTGGTTATTTCTTCTAAAGCCTCACAAATGTCATTGGTAAACAATACCTGTTGATCGTTCATTTTTATGTAATTATTGTTCTCTGTCGGAGTTTCCATTGCAGAGCTATAAATATATGCGCGGCAAAGGTAGTGCTTTTATTTCAAATCTCCAAATTTTTGGTCGAAAAACGAAAAACCTCACTGCCTAATGCCATTTTATTATGGCAGTGTAGCAAGCAAAAGCGTCAAGGCGTCGGTCCAAAAGAACTTTTTATGGCGTTTTTGGCCGTTTTTTGATTAAAACCCAACGATTTTTCCTTATCTTTGCAGCGTAAAATTCAACTTTTCGTCAGTCTTATGGCTATTACTTTTGTCGATATTATCGACTACCTGGGTACCTTCGCTTTTGCAATGTCGGGTGTGCGGCTGGCTTCGGCCAAGCAGTTCGACCTGTTTGGTGCCTTCATCGTGGGTTTGGTTACCGCCGTGGGAGGTGGTACGGTGCGAGACCTGATGCTGAACCGCAGTCCTTTCTGGATGACCCAGTGGGTTTATCTGGCCATAACGGGATTGGCATTGCTGCTCTTCGCCCTGTTCCGGAATCAGATCAACCGTATAGCCAATACGATCTTCCTGTTCGATACCATAGGACTGGGGCTCTTTACGGTCGTGGGCATTCAGCGCACGCTCGATGCAGGTTTCCCGCTCTGGACCGCCTGCAGCATGGGTATGCTGACGGGTGCGGCAGGTGGTGTATTGCGTGACATATTGATCAATGAGGTGCCGCTCATCTTCCGCCGCGACATCTATGCCCTGGCATGTTTCGCCGGAGGAGTCTTCTATGCCTGGGGCTACACGCAGGGATTGCCGGTTGAGGCCTGTGCCATAGGGTGTGCAATGGTTGTGATCATCATCCGCCTGCTGGCGGTGCTCTTCCACTGGCAGTTACCGATATTGCACGATAGTTGATAGGCCAAGTTTGAACCTATTGTGCCCCTTCGGTATAGAAAGCTTCTGGGTGCGCCGAGCATCCGTTCAGCGTAAGAGGAGAGTAAGACATTTCACTTACTCTCCTCTTACGCTTCACTTACTTTCCACTTCCTCCAGTAATACCTTTGTAATACCCTTGTAATACCCCGGTAATATTGGAAAAGTACATCGGACATTGGTCCTAAAGCCAACAACAACGACCCGATTGCTCCATCCAGGCATGGTGCTGGCGGTAGTCATCCTCATTGCGGCAAACCCACAGGATAGGTTTGCACCGGCGCGCGAGGTGGGGCGGCTGAGCCTCGCCATCGGTCAGTATCATATAGGCGTCGTAGTGTCGGATATGCTCGATGAAATAATCTATGACGGGCTGGAAGTCAGTGCCGCCGCGGCCGTGCACCTCCATCTGCGGCAGGGTGTGCGTCATGGGCTCTATGCTCAATATCTCAGCATCGAACTGCATCAGGTCGATGCTGGTATCAACATCGCGCAGCAGTCTGTTGACCGTGCCGATGAACAGCTGCAGGGTCTCGGTATCAATGCTGCCGGAACAATCTATGGCAATGAGCAGGCGCGCCTGCGTCTGGCGGCGATTGCCCATCTGGATGAATCCGGTGCGGCGGTTGGGACGCATGCGGGTCAACTGGCGGAGAGGGGAGAGCAACTGGCTCTTGAACCCCTGCATGACCATCTGCCTGTTGAGTCGGGCACGGGTAGAGGCCTGTATCATCTCGACAATGTCGCCCGACAGACTCCCCCAGTCCGAAGTCCTCTCTATCAGGTCGTTGATCTGTGCCTGACGCAGGGTATCGTCCTCCCACAGTGCGCTGAGGGCCATCCGTTGCGACCGTTCGCCGCGGCTTTCGTCATTCTGACCGTCTGTATTGCTGGGATTGTCATTGTTCCCTCGTGATTGTTCCTGCTCGTGATTGTGGTGGGGCTGAGGGTCCGAGCCAGAGTCATCATTGCTCTCCCGCTGGCGGGCTATCTCCTTGCAGTACCATTCGTAGCATTGACCGATGGGCAGGTGGTATGCTCCGGGTCCCTGCAGGGCTCCAGCCTCGCGCAGGAGTGCATATCCGTCGGCAATGGTACAATCAGAGCCCAACGAGATGACCTCGCCGTCGCACCCTTCGGGGCGGCGTTGGTAGGGATGCTTGAGCAGGAGACGTATCATCTCGATGCGCATCAGTTGCTCGACCTCGCGGTAGTTCTTGTGGCTGAGCAACAAGGGATTGTACTCCAATCGACCATGACCCACACGCACGGCACACTCCATGCCCGCATTGTCCTGCAGTTGCTGCATGCAGTAGAGGGCATAGAATGGCGGTTCGCCGAGGAACCAGTTCTCGGCCACCTCGTGTATCATCTCGAGTGGGGTCATAGTGAAGCGATAAATTCCATCAAACCGGAAGAGACCGTCGGACAATGTTCGGCTATGTACAGAACCGTCTTCGGGTAACTGCCGCTCTCCATGAGATTGGCCAGGAAGGCAATAGCCTCGTTGGCCTCCATATCTACCAGCAGTTCGTAGTACTTGGTGAGATTGCTGGCGTAACACTCCGGTGCATCATCGGCAGCAACCTCCAGGTGGCGGAAGATGGACTCGCTCACCAGGGCCAACTGATGGAGCAGGTACTTGCGTAACTGTGCCTCGTGCTGGTCGAAGTGCTGCAGGACCTCGGCACCCGTGAGCAGGGCATGACCGGAGAGGCTGTGCATGAAACGGGATGCGGCCTGCGCGCCGATGATGCCGGCCAACCAGTCTATATCTGCCTCATCCAGTTCGGGATGGGGTAGGATGGCGTCCGAGAGCCGCTTCCAAGCACGGCGGTCCGGCAGGCGTTCCAACCCGGTATCGATACCGCTCTTCTGTCCCTCGATGCCGTCCAGCCAATGGCTCTCCAGGCTGATGAACCGGATTACCCGTGCATCGACGCCTTCGCTCTCTGCCCATTGCAGCCATTCTTGGGCCGTAGGGCAGAAGTTGTATATATTGAACCTCGAGACCAATGCTGGGTCCATAGGCGTGAGCTGATACTCGTCTCCATCATTCACCGCGGCTATGAGCCGGCTGCCTTCGGGGAGCGTACGACCAGCCAACTTGCGGTTCAGTACCAGGTCCATGACCGTCTGGAGCAACTCGGCTCGGGCTCGGTTCAGTTCGTCCAGAAAGAGTACGATAGGTTCGCCTTCAGCCGGCCACCAGTACGGCGGTACGAATTCGGTTCTTTCGCCGGTCTTGGGCAGACCTATCAGATCGCCTGGATCGGCCATCTGTCCCAGAAAGAGAGAAACTACTCTCTGTCCCCGTTGCTGGTAGTAATGAGTCAGTATTTCAGACTTGCCAATGCCGTGCTTGCCTACCAGGAGTATGTTCTGCGATGCAGGCGTCACGTCCAGTATGTGTAGGAGCCGTTGGGTATTGATGTTTATCCCCATGATGAGTTGATGTGAGTTTTGGGTTGAATACTATATGAACAACTGCCCGTGAGCGAGTTGCTTAATTTGAAATGGAGTTCCGCATGCGTAGGTGGATACGCTGGCGAAACTCCAAATGTGGGTTCAATAAGATGTCTTGCCTCGCCAATCTGCGTGGGCGAGTGTTTTGTTATTTGACCTGCTCTGCCTCAGCGTTGGCCTTTTCAGCATTGCGCTTCGAACTGGCAGCCTTCATGTCGGCCTTGTCCGAGTTGGAAGCAGCCTTTTCGGCGCTCTTTTGGGCCTTGTTGGCTTTCTTGTCAGACTTGATGGCGTCCTTGACAATCTTGAGATTGGACTTCAAGTCGTCCAGTTCTGCATTCTTGGCAGCCAGATTGGTGAGCACTTCTGCATTGTCCGGCTCGAGTTTCTTCTGTTTCTTGAGCAACTTGATTTCGGACTTGACCAGATCCACTTTCTGTTCGTACATGTCCTCGGCTTGCTCCAGGGTCATGTTGTCCTCCACTACATTCTGGGCGCGCTCAGCAGCCATCTGTGCTTCGCGGGCAGCCTTCTCGGCCGAAGCGGCAGTCTTAGAGGCCTTCTTGGAAGCAGCCTTGGCATTCTCTTCGCTCTTCTGGCGCTGTTTCTCGGCCTTGATAGCTTTATCTACAACCTCTTTCTTGGCCTTGAGCATCTCCAGTTCGACCTGCTTCTCCTGCAGGCCACGAGCATAGTCGGCATTGAGAGGGTCGAGCTTCTTCTGCTTCTTGAGGGTAGTGATTTCCGATTTGACGATATCAATCTTCTGACTGTAGTATTTAGACGCTTCAGTGTTAGACATTTGGTCGTCTGCCCATGCTGTGAGAGTGAAGCAGCAGATGGCAGCAGTAAGTAAAATTTTAGTTATACTTTTCATAGTTTTAATGGATAGTTTTGTATTTTTTATCGAGGCAAAGTTACTTAGATTTTTTCTATCGTCCAAATATTCGACCTCCAAATTGCTTAAAAGCATTATTTTCGTCATGATTTTGTCCCATTGAACCCATTTATCGACCCTTAAATTTGGAATATTCAGCAAAAAATCCTACCTTTGCATCATCTACAAATAAATAAACACACTTAACGATTATGACTATTGGCTTGGATTTGGGCATCAGTGCTACGAAGGTGGTGCTAATGAAAGGAGAAAAGGTGTATGATGTGGAGCTATGGGAGGGAGAATTCGTTCCGTCTAAACTCAATGATTACATCAAGAAGAGTAACTCTGCCCGCAATCGCGTGCGTCGCATCGTGCTGACCGGCGTGGGCAGCAAGTCCGTGCATGGACACCTGTGCGGTATCCATACCGAACGTGTGGATGAATTTATGGCCAACGGCAAGTCCGTGCGTACTATGTGTGAGCAGGACCGTTGTATCGTGGTCTCAATCGGGTCGGGTGTCAGTTTCGTTATGATAGACGGCGAGCAGACCCGACACCTGGGTGGCAGTGCCCTGGGCGGAGGTACGTTGTTCCGAATGTTTAAGATGCTCCTGCCTGGCGGTGGTTGGGGATTGATGCAGACTCTGTCCGCCAAGGGGGCATTGTCCCAGATAGATCTCACTCTGGGGGATGTGTGTAGGGTTGATTTGCCCGAACTGCCGATAGATACGACCGTGGTTAATTTCGGCAAGGCTTCGCAATCGTCCAAGCCCGAAGACCTGGCTGTGGGACTGGTCAATCTGGTCGTGCAGAATGTAGGCGTGATGGCCTATCTGGCGGGTAAGGGATATGGTATCCAGGATTTCGTCGTGATAGGCCGCGTGGCTGCTCTGCCTATGGTGCGAACGGTATTGGACCGCCTCTCGGATCTGTATGGTGTGCGGTACATCATACCCAAACAACCTGAATATATGACGGCAATGGGTGCCGCTCTGCTGTAATGTGGTGGGGTTGAAGTTGTTGCTGTTAGGGTGTGCTTGCTAATAAGGATTTGTCTTTTTGCTTCAAAATTGAAATATATTGCGTTATGGTTTTAGAGAATTTTAAAGCAGCCCTGTTCGATCTGGACGGGACTCTGATTGATACGGAGGGTCAATACTCTGTTGTGTGGGGGCAGATTGGCCGTGAGTTCAGGCCCGATGTGCCTGACCTGCATGATGCCATCAAGGGTAATACTCTGGTGAGAATCCTGGAACGGTTCTTTCCCGACCCTGAGGTACAGGCTATTGTCAAGAAAAGACTGGATGACTATGAGGCTCAGATGCAGTATCAGTTCTTCCCCGGCGCCCGTGAGTTCGTGCTCGATATCAAGCGACATGGAGTCAAGTGCGCCATTGTGACCAGTTCGGACCAGAAGAAGATGCAGCACCTGCGCGACAAGAACCCCGAACTGCTTTCGTTGTTCGACCGTGTGCTGACGTCGGAAGACTTTGCAGCATCCAAACCCGATCCGGATTGCTACCTGAAGGGAGCTGCAGCATTCGGTCTTCCATTGGATCATTGTATCGTGTTCGAGGACGCATACTCGGGATTGCAGGCCGGCATGTCTGCTGGTATCTTCACTGTGGGATTGGCATCGTACAACTCTCGTGAGGACATACAGGATAAGTGTAACTTGGTATTGGACTCGTTCCAGGGTATCACGTACGAAAACCTGTTGCAACAACGATAAATAGACCCTGGCTTGGGTCATTGGACCATATATAAATGAAGGTTCGAGATGGGTATGTAGCATACCTTTGTCTCGAACCTTCATTGTATTATGTACAGGAGTACGGAGATTATCCTTTTTATAATCGGAGATTGTCCATCGTTTAACTGTTGGTTGGATAGACCTGTTTCTTCGGTCTTGTATTGTGCCTGGATATTGGGGGAGGTCAATACTTCTTGAAATGCAGTCTTACGACATCATCGTATAGGCGCAAGGTGGATTTGTTGAGTTTCTCGATGTAGAACGTATCTGGCAGGCAGTTGATGAAGTGCGGAGCCAGACGATGTACGCTATCGGCAGTAAGTTCTACATTGCCATCCATACGGTTGTAAACAAATGGATCGGATACGATGATCATGCCATCTGTATGGTTGAACCTCGCCATTACTAAATAGGGACGTGTGTCTTCGTATTGGTTACAGAATTGCAATAACTTGGCCTGGAATGCCCAGGTCTTGCATTCTGCTTGTATATTGGCCGATTTATTCTCCTGCAGGCTGTCCACCTGACTGATAATCCATAGACCATCCAAGTCTCCATTATCGTAACTCTCGGTGAACATGCCACATGAGGTCAGCCCCAGGCTCGTGACCAGGAGTAAAAGTGTGCACCACAGGGCAGACAACCGAAATATCTGATGACTCTTCATATCTTAATATTTGTATTGTACGGTGAACTGGAAACCTGAATTGTCGCCTAATAGTTTGCCCATGTCTGCTCCATAAGCTAAACGTATCATGGGAGAATGGAACTGCATGATGTCGGGCAACCGGTAGGTCAGTTCTGCCAATATGCTGGTATTCTCCTGGGGGTAGGCAAATACATTGAGGTAGGTGCCGTATGACTTCTGCCAGGTGTAGAGTACTCGGTATTCCAGATTGCGGAGTATCGAACCATTGGCACCGAAATGCCAGGCAAAGAATCGATTGGACTTGAAGGTAATATTTCCATCCGTATTGTACATGGGTGAGCGGTAAAGTGGGTTGCCTATGGCCTGACCCCAATGCTGCCATCCTCGGGTGTTGGAGTTGTTGTAGAACTCATCTATACCACCGATGTGGTCGGAAGTGGTCTCGTTGTGGTCGTGATAGATTGGACCACTCTGGTACATGGTCGTCATATATTCTAACGTGACTCCCTGTATGGGCGTGAATTCCTTGAGCTTCAGGTCTAATCCAAGCTGGAAATCCCGCATCGGGTATCGGAGATACTTGATGTCTTCCTTGACGTTCCAATTGTCACCACTTCCATATCCGTCATAGTCGAGGAAGAACAGGCCGGAATGGTCCTCGAAGAAATGGTCAAGGTAGGCTCCGATGGTGTATTTCTTGCTGTCCCATTCCAGACGGGCTACCCAACTGCCTAAATGATTTCCTTCGGCATTGACATATTTGGATTCGTCGGCTCCGCCACCACCACAGGTCAGGGCATTCCAGTAGTTCTCCCATCCATTGCCTAAAGATATATAATGGAAGCTACGGTAGCCGTTCTGGTCGGTGCCCTTGTAGTTGTACAATGTACCACCGAACTGTGCTGCCATCTCGAGCCCGATTACTGCTGTGAGTGGAAACTTCTTGGGTTTGCCAATACGAAGGTAAACGGCTTTCTCATGATGCCGCAACCATCTGTTGTACGGTAATTTTGTGCCCGATGTGAAGGTCTCTTGCCAATCTGCGTCGGTTGTCAATCCAAAGCAGATATGACCCTTGAACCCGAGCCAATTTCTGAGCCCCGGTATTTCCCACCAAGTGTCGCGGTACAATCGAAGTTGAGGTATAGGACGGGAGTTGATGCCTAATGTCTGTGCTCCACTGGAAAGTAGATTGTTGCGTAACTGAGCTGGAAATTGTTTCATGCCAGCAAAGACTGTAATCTTTTTCCAAGTTACTTCTCCATATACTTGCTGTATGATCAACTTGCTTATATAATCCTTGTTGTAACCTTTGTAGTAATAGTGGAAAGGTAAGACGATATCTGCACCGATGTTGATGTCAAAATGGTTCCATAGGGAGTCCTTGGAATACAGGATGTTCGCTCTGGCGTATGCATTCTTGGGAGTGAGCGTACTCAATCCGTACTTGTTTGCATTGAGCCACAACGGAGTCTTGGCGTTGCTGAATGATACTTGTCCCTCGAATGTCGCTTCTAAGGGATTGTCTTCGGCCATGGTAGGCGTGACAATACCAAACAGGACTATCGTCAGGCAAGTTATAAGTTTTCTATATGGTTTAGCAAATTGATTGTGCATGTTTCAGAATATAAGCATGCAAAGATATGTAATAAATTCTGCATGACCAAAGAAATAATGATTTTTTTAAAGTAATGATGTCAGTTTTGTGTTTTTTTAGTATTTAATGAGTGTTTTTTATGCGCGTTTAATAAATTTTAACTACCAAAATTCTTTAGTTCACCTTATTTTGCCTAATTTTGCAAACTAATTTAAAATAGATTGTAAAGACTTATGAATTTCATTGGATTGATAAGTGCCGTAGCAACCTTCTTGATTATTGGAATTTTTCACCCATTGGTTATCAAGGGTGAGTATTATTTCGGAACACGTTGCTGGTGGGTATTCTGCGTTGCTGGTATTGCGTTTATCGTTTTGTCGCTCTTTGTTGATAATCAAGCTGTAAGTACTATTCTGGGTGTGACGGGATGTTCCTGCTTGTGGAGCATATTGGAACTGTTTGAGCAGAAGAAGCGTGTCGCGCGAGGATGGTTCCCCAAGAACCCTAAAAGAAAATATTGAGCTGGGGGCGAAACTCTACCTTTATCTTCAGGTGATGCTATAGAGAGGCTACAGATTGCTCTCTTCTATCCACATCTTGGGGGTCTTGCCGGTTATTTTCTTAAAGTTGCGGAAGAACGTCGATTCAGAAGAATAGCCGCTTTGTGTCATCAGTTCGTACATGTTTATGTGCGGATTAGTGGTGAGTATCTGCTGTGCATACTCTATGCGCATGCTGTTGACCAAATCGGCAAAAGTGGTTTTCAGTTCGACGGTTATTGCATAGTATGTGTAGTTCCTGTTTGTCTGGAGACGTTGCGCTATATCTGTGATCTTTAGGTCGGGAATCAGGTACAGTTTCTCGTCGCGCAGCAAGACAAGTAGCTTGTCTGCCAGGTCATGTGGGACGTTGGCCATGGAGTGGTTCTGCTCGGGCATTGCCGAACTTTCCTCTTTAGAGGTTGGGGCGTCGGTGTCATTGTCCTCGATAGCAGCCAGTTGTATTTCGGGTATCTCGCGCTGGATATCGGCTGCCGTGAATTGACGATGGTAGGCATCGTGACCTATCAGAAAGAGTAATGTGGAGAATGCGATAGAAGGGAATACCAGTATCGTCTGGTTGTCCGAAAAATATGATTTGCTCAGCAGACTGAGGGCTATTGATCCGATAGATGTCACTAACATCAGGGTAATCAGTATGTTGATGATCGATAGGTCACGAGCTTCTGTGTCTGAGTAGATGTCCTTGAGCTGATTGTTGAATGCCTTGATTTTTTTCGTCCCGAAATACAGACAGATGATTACTTGGATAGGGAAGATGATTCTGGCCATACTGTGTAACATGGGCAGCCAAAAATTTCCACTGCTGAAAGATATAGTTTCGTGGTAGAGATAATCATGTATGAACTTGGAACGGGTATCTTCGGGTTCCAGTGCATATGCAATGGCATTGCCAACGGCGACCAACATGGCTGGCAACAGATAGAGCAGAATGTGGCGTATATTCAACTTGTTGGAAGTGATATTCTTTATATATGTGTAGTATAGGGGATAAACAGACAGATTGGCTAAGGAATAGATGGTGTCTGTGATGGGCAGGATTGACTCCTCCCGGCTGAAGTAGCAATAGTGTCCGAAGTATAGGGCAGAGGCCATAATCATAAACCAGAACATAATACGTTTGTCTGGACTCTGTTGCTTGTATTGAAACAGGAACAGCATTGCCCAGAAAAAGCAAACATATGTAGGTGCAGTTATTACTAATGTTGTAAACATGGTAAAATGTAACTATGTGTGTAGATCGAGAACTGATCTCGATATAGTGGTTATTCTGATATAGTGGTTATTCCTTTGCAAAGATGATAAGTTTTTGTGTAATAAACAAGATTTTTTAGCTGAAAACATGGTTTGGTATGTGGAAAAAGTTCATTTTGGTGCTGAAAATAGGGTATAAAATGTTACAAAATGAGAAAAATGTGAATTTGCAAGTGAAAAATGTGAATTTGTAAGTTTGTAATAATTTCGAAAATCTTATCTTTGCCATGTGGAATCGAGAAGCGGTCCTGCTCCGGGTAGAAGTTGGTTCTGTACTTGATTCTCTGCTTTCAATATCAAACACATTTATTTATCTTATTCTAAAACCCATTAATAAACTACTGCTATGATGAAGTTTTTTAACAAGCTTTTGCTCTTTGCATTATTGCCAGCTATGACCTTCTCATTCGCTTCTTGCGATGAAGATGAAAGTTCTACTGAAGAGGGCTCTTTCTCCAAGGCCGCCACTTCAACTCTGTCATCATTGAGTGATAATCAATGTTCTATAGATGGAACAGTATATGATTTAAATATTAACGCTCACGTAATGGATGGATCTGATTCTGAACAACAAACAATGCATTATAATATGCAAGTGATTGATTCTGAAGGATCACGTGCGTCTGCTGGCTCTTTGATGGAAATATATGGATATGGGGATATGAGTTATTCGTTGTCGGGTAAAACCATTAGTTTGGTAAAACCGTCGTTGAGTGATAACGAATATATGGCCATTGGATTGTATAATCAAGAGAAAGAAAATGGCTATATCGGATTGGACGCCTACGGTGGTGAGATCTTTAGCCGATATGGTGAAAAAGAATTAGAGGGTAGCTCTTGCTTTAAGGATGGCGCCATCAAGTGTGTTGCTTCAACCAATGCATTCTCGGTCGAGATGTATGGCGTCCTGGAAGATGGCTCCGTTATCGCTATCAAGGGTAACTGCACTCCACAAAATTGACTAAGTCATAAATAGAGAATATTGAGAATTATAGATGAAAAGTATATAAACAACAACTAAAAAGTAAGCGATTACATCATTGGGGAGAGGAGTGCGTGAGCATTTCTCTCCTATTTTTTAGGAGGTGTCGGAGATTGACAAATGAGGGCATTTGAGATATGGAGGAGCATTCGAATAGCGGTTGAAAAAACGATATAGTTTGGCTGTGTATTTCATTTATGTCTGAAGAATTGGACATAAGATTGGACAAAAAGTAGGAGGCAAATACCCTGTCTGGTATTGCCTCCTACGGTTAATTGGGCAAGGCATCATATTGTTATTAAGGTTTGTATAATGCCTGTGCCGATGGTCGCTCTCATCTCGAATAGAATATACCAGAGAGGCGAACTCTTAATAATAGAAAGAATTTATTTACATCGGAGATGGATGCCTTTATTTGAATAGCAGAGGTAACCACTCGTGCAAGGCGCGACGCCAAGTTAGGAACTCGTGCCCTGTGGCAGGTGAAACGTGACCAGTGGTCTTGTAACCAGCTTTCTGTAGTTCCTCTACTGCTTGATTGATTCGGTCTGGATTCTCACGACCTCCACAACTTAGGAATATATGACGTGGAGTCTTGATGTTCTCCAGATCTTTGGGTTCATATATGCCTCCACTGAATAGACCCCAATAGCCAAATACCTCAGGACGGGCTAATGTCGCCATTCTGGTTTCCATACCACCCATGGAGAGTCCGGTCATTGCACGGTGATCTCTGTCTGCAATGGTGAGGAAGTGCTTATCTACGTAGGGTATCAGTTCGTCCATCAGTACGCGTTGGAATGCAGTCCAATCGAACTCTCCCATATGTCCCCACTTCAGTTCATTGGTCATGCCATAGGTCATCACTATCATGCATGGTTCGCATTTGCCTTCTGCAATCAGATTGTCCAATATAAGACCGGCATGTCCCTGACGGCTCCATGCAGTCTCGTCTTCTCCCCATCCATGCTGCAGATAGAGTACGGGGTAACGTTTCTGTTTGCCGTTCTTGACTTGTGCATCACCATAGCCGGCAGGTGTATAGACGAATGCACGTTTTACGCTCTGGGTACTCTCGCTCCAGAATTGGATTTCCTGAATGTTGCCGTGGGGAACGTTCTTGAGTGCATAGAAGTCTTTGTCATGTGCAGGTATCTCAATGCCGCTTTCCCAACGAACAGAACCATAATAGTTCTGTGCGCCGGGGTCGTTGAACGTACCACCATCTATAGTAAGGTGGTAGTAGTGGAATCCTTCGTCCATTGGACCCTCTGTTGTGCCATACCAATAGCCGTCCTTGCCTTTGCTGAGTACTGTGCCTCCACGACCACCCAGGCCGAGACTCACAATGACGGACTTGGCTTGTGGAGCTTCGACTCGGAATCGGGCATAACCCTGAGAATTGACCATAGGATATTCCTGTCCTGGCTGATTAAGCTCGGATGGCTTGAAGTCCTCTGCGGGTATGGCATTGTCCAATGACGGATCGAAGTCGCGTACTGCATAATATGCCTCTTTGCGTTTCAGTTCCTTGTCAAACATGAGGGGGTAGTTGTTCACGCCGACCCACGAGTCGCGGTCACTCACATTCCAGCAGGTTACATTGTCGATGACATCTTTGTGACGACGCAGGACCTTGAACAGTTGATTGAACTGATTGGTGTGTAGTGTCTTGACGTAGGGTTTGATCTCCATGCCTTGACGACTGAAACGCAACTGACCGCCCATTTCCTCGTTGGCTCGGATGTCAAGTTCGGTGATGTGGATGTGCTTGACCAATTCGGAATAGCGTGTGATGGCTTTGTCCACATCCTCCATTGATGGACCATAGACATTGTAGTGCCCCTGCATACCGATACCATCGATTGGGACACCGGCATCCTGCATCTTCTTTACCATATTATAAATGCGGTCGCATTTGCCTGGATCTGCAGCATTGTAATCGTTGTAGAAGAGGAGCGCCTTGGGATCGGCCTCACGTGCAAACTCGAAGGCTTTGGCAATGAATTCATCACCGTACAACTCGAATAGCTTAGACTGTCGGTATGGAGAGGGTGCCTCCTTGCTGCCCCACATGGGTCGGACATTGTCTGCCATAGCCTCGTTCACAACATCCCATGCATATACGATATCTTTGTATCGGTTTACAACTGTATGAATGTGTTCACGCAGGCGTTGGTAGAATACATCCTTCTTGACGGGTTTGCCTTTCTTGTCGTACATCATCCAGTCACAGAACTGTGCGTGCCATACCAGACAATGACCTCGCATTGGAATCTTGTTCTCACGGCAGAAGTTGGCGATTGCATCTGCTTGTTCCCACTTCCATTCCTTTTCTGAAGGATGTAATTCGCCCGATTTCATGGCATTCTCGGCGGTAACGCTATTGTACTCTTTTTTGACAAGGTTGCGTTCTGCCTCATTCTGAATGTTGCGGAAATTGACTGCTACACCCATGGTAAAGTACCCCTGATAGGCATCTTTGAGTGTACGGGAGTCTTCTGGACGTGCTCCCATGCGTGGTTGTGCCCACATCTGGCCTGTCAAGAGTAATAGACCTAAAGATAATAATACTTTGTTCATGTTATTATGATTATTGTTTGAGATAATTACATTATAATGGTAAATGTGGTGCAAAGATAATCCTTTTAATTCGTGCCATCTAATCGGTTTGTTACCAACATGTCTATTTGGGTTACATCGGATTGATATGTTACAAATTGACTGCATTTAGTTACAGAAATAGGACAAAAATTACATCCGGATGGGACAATTTGTCTCATTTTTAGGTGTTTCTGGTTTTGGCACGATTGTTGGAAATAGAGGGATGAACGCTTGAAACAACCGCTTCGGTTTAACCGGCGAGAGTTCGTTCAACAGGCGTCCAGATAAATGTTTAACCATTAAAGTCCAAAGGTCCCAAGGACTGGAGGAAATAACCGAAAGGAGGTACAACTATGTTACCAATGATTGCAAGATTCAATGATCAGAACTGGTTCCCGTCGCTGTTCAATGATTTCTTTGACGACGATGTCTGGATGACCACACGTAAAAACAATGTTACTGCTCCTGCTGTCAATGTCATTGAGGAGGAGAAGGAGTATAAAGTAGAGGTTGCTGCTCCTGGTATGAACAAGGAGGACTTCCAAATCAAGGTCGATAATGACAATAATCTTGTCATTTCGCTTGAAAAGAAGTCTGACAAGGGTGATAACAAGCAGGAGAAAGATAAGCAGCATAAGTATCTGCGCCGTGAGTTCTCGTACTCAAAGTATCAGCAGGCCTTCACATTGCCTGACAATGTTGATAAGGCAGCTATCACAGCCCATATGGCTGACGGTGTCCTCTCTATCGATATCCCAAAGACTCAGCCTGCTCCTGTAGTCGATACATCAAGGCAGATTGAGATTAAGTAAAGGAACAAAAATCCCTCTAAGCCAATCAGCTTAGGGGGATTTCTTTTGAGCTTGCAGAATCTATACGTGCAGGCAGGGTGAGTCTGTATTTCAGATTGAAGGTGGCAATGTCTTCATAGATGGAAGACCGCTGGTCCATCTTATCCTTCAGAGAGGGCGTTATGAGTGAAAAGATGTCATACTGGAACACTTCACCTTGGCATCGTCTTCGTTGCAGAGCAGTCGTGCAGCCAGGGTGAAGAGCATCCGTTGGTAATGTTGTACAACCAAGAGAAAGGCTTCTTTGTCCCCGGTGCGACATTTGTGTTTTCAGATGAAACGAAGTGAGGGAGCGTTCTGCTCCCTCGTTATACTTATCAATCGATTCATTCTTTCACCACTTTCATCGCAGTGCTGAATGTCAATACTTTGGTTCCAAATTTCTGTTGAAGTGTCTGAAGAAGGGTGTCTCCCGTCTCATTGCGCCATTTTTTTATGGCAGCAGCCTCGCCCGCACAGTCGGCCATAATGGCATAACCATATAGACCTTCGCCCACATCGCCTAGAAGGCGCACCAATCGGGGACGAGAGAGGTGCCCACTAGCTGTCACAGCGGGGAAATATTCATCCTTGATGAAGCATAGGAAGGCTTGTAGTTGAGCTTCCTCTACGTGAAAAGTAGTGTTGTATATTAACATATTGTCAGAAGTTCAGAGTACGACTGCCGTCCTCGTTGACGGTTATCTTGACATTTACAACATCTCCGGGCAGCAGTTCCTCTACGTTTTCAGGCCATTCTATCAGGCACAATGCTCCCGAATCCATATAATCTTCAAAACCGAAGTCGAGTGCCTCTTCCAATTGCTTGATACGATAGCAGTCGAAGTGGTAAATCAGTTCGGCTGTTGCCGATCTATATTCATTGACGATGGCAAAGGTAGGAGAGTTGACCTCGTCCTCTACACCCAGTACATCACATACAGCCTTGATGAACGTAGTCTTGCCGGCGCCCATCTCTCCACGAAAGGCAAATACCGTATTGTCGCCCATATTGGCGATGAATGTGCGGGCTGCTTCTGGCAGAGCCTCTACATTAGGAATTTCGATAGTCATATCAATAATCTTTTATTGGTGAGGCAATCGGGTAGTTATTGTTCTATATGAATCCACTTAAAATGAATAACTACTGTTCGATGCCTTGTGGTTGAATCAATAATTGCGTGGGCCGAATATGCTGGTTCCTACACGTACCATATTTGAGCCTTCTTCTATGGCAACGGGATAGTCTTCGCTCATGCCATAGGATAGGATTGAAAATTGTTCTGCACTAATGCCTTGAGCCTTCAACGGACCATCCAACAGCGCTTTGTGGCAAGCTCTTATTGCGCCAAATTCGCGTCTCCATTGAGCTGCATCATCTACAAACGACGCCATGCCCATCACTCCTCGCAGGCGTATGTGAGGCCAACGTTCGGCGATGCAGTTCTGACTTAACAGTGCCATTATCTCATCCGGCAGGAATCCGCTCTTGGTTTCCTCCTGTGCCACATGCAACTGTAACAGTACGTCGATGGAGGAACGATCAGTCTTCTGCATCTGCTTTTCAACTTCGTCCAATAGTCTTTCGCTGTCTATGCTCTGTATCATAGAGGCATAGGGTACAACGTATTTGACCTTGTTGGTTTGAAGGTGTCCAATGAAGTGCCAGATTATATCTTTCGGCAGTTTTGATACCTTGTCACGAAACTCATTCTCGCGACTTTCAGCAAAGATGCGCTGCCCCTGTTCGTAGGCTTCGGCTATCATCTCTGCTGGATGAAATTTCGATACAGCTACCAGAGTCACGCCCTCAGGTATTGAGGCTTTGACCTTAGCCAGATTTTCTTTGATCATCGACTGAATTGCTATTATGGTTGTGCAATATCGCAGTGATTTGTAAATGATTATTGTCGGTACCGGAGTCCTGCCATGCCCAATAGAGCGACGTACAGGTACCGGACACCGACAATTTGATTAGAACTTGGATTGTAGAGATGTTACTCCTCGGCAGGCTTAGCTTCGGCCTCGCTTGTCTCGCGAGCAACTACACCATATACATCCATGATGTTTGTCTCGGACAGGGTATTGATTTCCCAGTCGCTCATAGTACCCTTCATACCATCCTCCAGGTTGCTGACAGCAGTATTGAAGTCCTTAGCTTGGATGAGCATGATAGATGCTGCTTTCTTTTCGGCGCCACTCTTTTCGTCGAGGGTGATGAACATCACCTTAGCGCGGTACCACTTGTCACCTTCTGGATCGATAAAGAGTTCGGATATGCGGTCCTTCTTCACAGCGGTCACTTCAAATTCGCCGCTGATGTAGGGGGTCATCTCCTCGATGATGCGGTTCTCTGCTTCTGTAAAGCTCATGGCGTCTACGAGATACACTTCAGTCACTTTCTTTTGGGTTCCATTCTCGAGTACCTTCTCAAACTTTACACGGCACTCGTACCAATTATTCATTGCCATTTTTTAAGTTGTTGTTAATTGCGTTTATGTAGTTTAATATTTCTTCTCGTCCTGTGCCTTTTTCCGAACTTGTCGCAAAGATGGGGGGAAGTTCCTCCCAATCTTGTTCCAGTCGGGCTTTGTAGGCTTTCAGATTATTTTGCCACTGGCGGGTGGACAGTTTGTCCAATTTGGTGAAGATGATAGCGAACGGGATTCCGTTGGTAGCGAGCATCTCCATAAAGTCTAAATCTATCTTCTGTGGTTCGTGGCGGCTGTCGATGAGCAACATCAGGCACGTCAACTGTTCCCGATGCAGAATGTAGCCATTGATCAGTTTCTGCAACTTTTCCAGTCCGACTTTGCCAATGCGGGCATATCCATATCCGGGCAGATCGACGATAAACCAACTGTCATCAATCTTGAAGTGATTAATGAGGAGAGTTTTGCCTGGTTTCGAAGATGTCTTGGCCAATCCTTTATGATTGGTCAGCATATTGATCAGGCTCGACTTACCAACATTGCTTCGGCCTATGAAGGCATACTCCGGCAATTGAGTGTCGGGACATTTGGTCCAATCGGTATTGCTTATGACGTATTCCGCTTTCATTTTTTATCGATTGTCTGTTTGGTTAATATCTCCAATGAGGGAGAGGGGTTGTCTGGTCATTTGGGATATTGCATAGTGATACAGTGCAATGATCCATGTTGACGAATCAGTACGCGACAGTCTATACCGACTATTTCTCTGTCTAGGAATGCTTTCTGCAACTGCTCCCGGGCCTTGGCATCATTGTCGGGTTGTCCGTAGGTAGGCATCAATACAGCGCCATTTACAATCAGGAAGTTGGCGTAAGTAGCCGGCAACCGTTGGTCTCGTTCCTCTTCAACCGCATCAGCGAAGTCTCGTTCGTATATGGCGTCGGGCATGGGCAACGGTACCAAATGATAGGGGTGACCATCGGCAGTACGTAGAGCCTGAAGTTCCCGTTCCATAGCGCTTAGTTCCGTATAATGCTCGTCATTAGGGTCGGAGCATTGCACATAGGCGATGGTGTCATCCGGGCAAAATCTCGCTACCGTATCAATATGTCCGTCTGTGTCGTCGCCATCCAGCCAACTATGGTCTAACCATAGGATTCTTTGGGAGTGCAATAATGGAAGCAGAAGTTCTTCGGCCTCCTGTTTGGAACTGAAGTAGTTCCTGTTATCAGCCAATAGGCAAGACGTCGTTGTCAGTACCGTACCCTTTCCGTCACTTTCGATGCTGCCTCCCTCCAGGACCATACGGATGGGACCAATGTATGAAGCCTGGCCCAAAAGCAAGTCTCGCAATGAGGTGAAAGCCTTGCGGTTTATCATATTGTCCAGGTCCGCAGCGAACTTCTGACCCCACCCGTTAAAGATGAAATCCAGCAGCGCTTTCTTGCCGTTTCCATCAATACAAGTGATGAAGGCATGGTCCCGAGCCCAAGTATCGTTCGTCTCAATCTGCAGCAGATGAATGCGTTGCAGGTCAATGTCTCCTTGATCCAATAGATACTGATATACAGCATCGGGTTCGGGAGTGACAATGACGAGCGGTTCGCGCTTGCTTATCTCGCGAGCTACTTGAGCATAGCATTGCCAGGCAGCCTCCAGATAGGGTTGCCAGTCGGTGGCTGCGTGTGGCCATGCTATTTGAACGAAGGCTTGTTCAGCCCATTCTGCGGGTAATATCACTGTACCTTGACATTAGTGATGGTGCAACCATCAATGATAGATGAGTCGATATCCTTGTCCTTCTTCGAAGTGATTTCGAGATTCTCAAATACGAAGTTAGACAGATGATATACATCCTCCTGCTGCTTGACATTGAAGAACGACTCACACTCTACCTTGCAGTTGCGCATAGTGATGTGGTCGCTGTATGACATCGGGCTGTCTGGACGGCCCTTCAGGTCGTAGAACTGCTTCCATGGAGCAACATACAGGAAGTTGCGAACAGGACCAGTGATACCCTCTACAGTGATATATTCATAGCGCTGAGGGGTGTCTGGACGCATCTTGAGCCACAGCAGATTGCGCGATGGATTGGTGATGTTGATGTTGCGCAGAATGATGTTCCAGCTGTGTACGGACTCACTGCCCAATGTCAGGCAGCTGTGTGCTTCACCATAGTGGCAATCTGTAATCAAGATGTTATAGTTGGAACCATTGCCCTTGCTCTCTTCTGGAATCTTAACACCAGGATACTCCTTTTCGAAGGCATCGGCATATGGACCCTTGCCGCCCTTGATGGCAACGGCATCGTCATTGACCGACATATAGCAATCCTTGATCAATATGTCGTGTACAGCATCGAGATCGACAGCATCGGTCGATGGGCCTTTCGAGTCATCTGGGTGCAGCAGACTGTAGATGTGCAAACCGAGCAACTTGACATGCTCACTGTTGTAAACGTGAGTGGTCCAGAATGGAGAGTTCTGCAGGCTTACGTCCTGCAATTGTACATTTTTGCAGTTCTGGATGTATATCAGACGAGGGCGCTGCTCATCCTTGTTGGTACACTTGCGGTTCCACTTGCGGCGCAACCAGAAGGCCTGGTGATAACGCAAGCCGTTGCCGTCGATGGTGCCTTGACCTGAAATGGTGAAACCGTCCAGACCGTTGGCATTGATGAGCGCTTCGAAATAGTTGCAAGTCTCACCCTCGATGCGGGTCTGCGCAATCTTGTAGTCTCCGATAAAGTCGCTTCCCATCAGGACTGCACCCTGTTCGAGGTATAGATGAGTGCCCTGCTTGAAGTATAGACCACCGGTCATGAAGACGCCCGAAGGAACAACTATTACGCCGCCACCATTGGCAGCAGCTTGGTCGATGAGGGCCTGAATCTCGGCAGTATGTACACGTCCATCAGCATTGATGTGATAGTCGGTGAGTTTGTATTGCTTGCCTAAGTCGGCCAATGCTACACGATCGGTCTTCTGGAACCATTCGTCCATAACTTCTCCGTTTGGCCATAGAGGCTGAGCCGTTTTCTGCTTCTTGGCAGACAGTGTCATGCACATGAGCAGCGACAGGGCAATAAGTGATAATTTTTTCATAGATTATATATTAATAATGAGTGAGGTTAGTTGTCAGATAATTGTATCTTGGGCTTCCTTTCTCAGGTGCATTATTTCTTGAGTTTCGACTCTTTGTCATTCTTATACTCTTTCTTGCACTCGCGTTCAGCGACGAAGATTGTATAAAGTTCAATCATCACAGCGATGAAGAATGCAACCAACCAGTAGTTGTAGGGCCGGAACATCAGACCTGCGCCCACCACATATATGATTCCGACCAGGTGTCTGAGCCGGACCAGCCGCTTGAGGCGGAGGTTCGAGCCTTCGTACCTCTCGCGCAGACGTACGATAGCAATGCCGGCAGCACCGACAGATGCGACGTAACGAGCAATGTCGGGTTGTTGAAAAGCCATGATCACAGCCAACAATACCAGAATGTATGAAATGCGTTCTAATATATTCATATAGATTTTATCTTCAATGTCGTGAAAACGTTGCTTGTTGTATTAATCCTCAATGATATATACGTCCTCATTGGGCTTTTTCATGTTCAAGCGCTCGCGGGCGAAGTGTTCCATTGCATTGCGGTCACCGCTTACTTCATCTATCGATTGTTCGAATTCGCTGATAGTATTCTTGTAATTGATGATTTCGTTCTGCAGGCGTTCTTTTTCACGACGCAGTTGCCAAATAGCAAGTACGGAGTGTTCGCTCAAGAAACATAGCCAAATAGTCGAGATCAGTACTATTGTCCCGAATTTGTGGTGCTTGACATAAACAACCAGTCCTAAAGCAATCTCTTTCGTTCTCATTTTTGACGGATTTGGGTGCAAAATTACAATTTTTTGTCATATGAACCAATTTTTTTATTCAAAAATCCGTTATATTGTGAAAAATCGCACCTTTGTTTGTAATTTATTGAAAAAAATACAGTATATTTGCACCGTGAATACGAGCGATAAGACATCCATGTTGCTGGAAATGTTGTCCGAGATGAGACGTCATTTGTCAGCCGATGATATCCGAGCCGGACTCCCCGAATGTAAGGACCAGGCTGCGGATATTTCGCCGTTATATGGAGAGTGGAGTGCCCTTCGTCATGTTGAACGCCGTCAATTGGAGCGTATCTCTGAACTTGATTCCGATATACAACGAATGGAACCATGGGGTGATTTCCCTATGGCCAATGTGGATCAGTTGGCGCAACAGGGACAACGTTTGGCTTTTTGGAGCTGTACCAGGACTGTATTTGATGCTCACCGTCGGGAGTGGAGTGATTCTTATCAGGCCGAATTGATTTCGGAGCGTAATGGAGTTTGCTATTTTGTCACGGTTACTCCGCAGGGAGCAGATTTTGTCTTGACCGATGCAAAGTCGGTGCAGGTTGCTCCAAGCCCGGTCAGCACTTTGCTCACACTGCAGACTAAGGCCAAGGACTCCTTACGGCAGACACGTGTGCGTATGGGAGACTTTTCAATGCAGCACTACCGCGAGGTAGAGGCTGCATTACATTTGTCCGATACCTTGCGATTGCCTGAAGATAGGCTGTTGATTGTCAGGTATCTGAGAGTTTTTGTGCGAAAGATTAAACAAATTTTTATAAGCAATGGAAACAAACAGCAAAAAACTGAGCGACAGTAAGGCGTTTCGTTTTACTGCATTGGTCATTGTCTCGGTGACAATGATGTTCGGTTATTTCTTTACCGATGTTATGGCTCCACTTGAATCTCTGCTTACTGCCGACAAGGGCAGTGAGGGAGGATTAGGTATGGGCTGGACTTCCAGCGAGTATGGCTGGTTCTCGGGCGCCTACGGATTGATGAATGTCTATCTGTTGTTGCTCTTCTTTGGTGGTATTATTCTTGACAAGTTCGGCATTCGCTTTACTGGCGTTATGTCAACAGCCCTGATGTTCGTGGGTGCGCTTATCAAGTGGTGGTCAGTCAGTACAGACTTCGGCGATGCTACTGTATGGGTGCCATTCGGCGGTGATGTGCAGGCCCAGGTCGCTTATGCAGGATTGGGTTTTGCCATCTACGGAGTGGGCTGCGAGATAGCAGGTATAACCGTCTCCAAGGTGATTGTCAAGTGGTTTACAGGTCATGAGTTGGCTCTCGCGATGGGCCTTCAGGTAGCTTTGGCGCGTGTAGGAACTGCAGTTACGATGGCTGTCTCTTTGCCATTGGCCAAGGCAATGGGCGGAGTGTCCGCTCCGGTAGCTCTCGGTGCTGCTTGCCTGTGCATTGGCTTGATTGCGTTCTTGGTTTATAATGTGATGGACAAGAAGGAAGATGCAGCCGCAGCTGCCGCAGCTACTGAACCCGAAGATGGCTTTAAGTTCTCGGACTTGACACTCTTGTTCGGTAACAAAGGCTTCTGGTATATCACTTTCCTTTGCCTGACCTTCTATGCTGGAGTCTTCCCATTCCTGAAATTCGCTACCAAACTAATGATTTTCAAGTATGGAGTACCCGAGGAAACAGCGGGTATGATACCGGCAATGTTGCCTTTCGGAACGATTATCCTTACCCCATTGTTCGGAGGTTATTACGACAAGTATGGAAAGGGAGCTACGTTGATGATAATGGGTTCGGTTCTTTTGACTCTGGTTCACGTGGTTTTTGCTTTGCCAGTCAATGAATGGGTATTGGCCATTGTTATGATGATTGTGTTGGGAGTGGCTTTCGGACTTGTACCTTCGGCCATGTGGCCATCGGTACCTAAGATCATTCCGATGAAGTTGCTCGGTACGGCTTATGCTCTCATATTCTATATTCAGAACATTGGACTTTCTATGGTTCCGATGTGGATTGGTTCCGTCAATGACCGCAACACAGATGCTCAGGGAGTAATCAATTATACGGAGTCAATGACTATCTTCGCTTCATTTGGACTTGTAGCTATTGTTATTTCTCTCCTTCTCCTGTTCGAGGATAAGAAGAAAGGCTACGGCTTGCAGCTCCCTAATGAAAAGAAATAATCATTCGATGTGCGGTATTAGAAATTAGTAATTAGTAATTAGAAATTAATAATTGTATGTTTGAAGGACAACCTAAAGGCCTTTATGCTTTAGCATTGGCCAATACCGGTGAGCGATTCGGTTATTATACTATGCTTGCCATCTTTACGCTGTTCCTGCAGGCCAAGTTCGGATGGGATGAGGCTCAGGTCGGCCAGTGTAATGCTATATTTTTGGCATTCGTTTATTTTACTCCGTTGTTAGGTGGTGTTATAGCCGACAAGATTGGCTATGGTAAGTGTGTTATTACGGGCATGGTTATCATGTTCCTGGGTTATCTCGGTTTGGCATTGCCTACTCATCCAGATACAACAGGTTTGATTGCCCTGGTGGCAGGTCTGGCTTGTGTGTCGTTCGGTACCGGCCTCTTCAAGGGTAATCTCCAGGTGCTGGTAGGTAATCTGTACGATGATCCACGTTATGGAGCACGCCGAGATTCGGCATTCAGCCTCTTCTATATGGCCATCAATATCGGCGCTATGTTCGCTCCATCTATGGCCAATTATATCACGGAGAAGTATTTGGATAGATATGGCTTTGTCTATGCAGCCGATGCTGCCAAGGCGTATGGTGATCGAGCTGGCGAATACTTGACTCGTCTTTACGAGGCATACGGCCTTTGCTTTGGTGTAGCTTGCCTTTCGTTGGTCTTGTCTGCTGTTATCTATTTCAGTTGCCGTAGCTGGTTCAAGCATGCAGATGTTACAGCCAAGCAGGCTCAGGCCTCTGCTGCTCCAGTTGAAGAACTTTCCCCCAAGCAGACTAAAGACCGTATCGTGGCTTTGTTGCTGGTTTTCGGAGTTGTGATTTTCTTCTGGATGGCATTCCATCAGAATGGTTCGGCGCTCACTTTCTTCGCCAAGAAATATACTGATCTTACCGTCAGTGGAGGTATGCGTATCGGCTTCAATATTTTCAGTTTGGCTTTGATTGCAGCTTCCGTTTACACGGGCTTTACCGCCATTCAGTCTAAAGTTTCCAAGACCAAAGTTATTTGTGGTTCCATTACGGTAGTACTCTGGTTGTCGGCTATAGCCTTGTTCATGCAGATGGCCGATCCTGTTAATGCACAGCCTTCCGATTTCCAGCAGTTCAATCCATTCTTTGTCGTTGCTCTTACTCCATTCAGTATGGCGTTCTTCGGTGCATTGGCAGACAAGGGCAAGGAGGTAAGCGCTCCTGCTCGTATCGCTTGGGGTATGTTGGTAGCTGCTCTCGGATTTGTAGTTATCACCCTTGCATCGACCGATCTTATCTCTCCAATGGACTTGGGCGATAGTACACAGAGTGTCCTTTCTCCAGGTTGGCTCATTTCGACCTACTTCACCTTGACTTTGGCTGAGTTGCTGCTTTCTCCTATGGGTATCTCTTTTGTTACCAAAGTGGCTCCTCCCAAGTATAAGGGTTTGATGATGGGCGGTTGGTTTGGCGCTACTGCCATCGGTAATTACTTGAGCTCCATCCCATCGATGTTGTGGAATCGTATTCCGCTCATGTACAACTGGGGTATCCTCATCGCGCTGTGTCTGATTAGTGCTATCGTGATGTTCTCATTGCTCAAGAAACTGAAGGCGATGACCGCTTAAGATAAAGGTTGAAGCCACGGTTGATTGTAGTTGATTGTGGCTGCTTTAAGAATAAAAATGTCATGACAGAATCAAGTACTATCCAAGTTTCGGACAGAGAATTCAAATCCTATCTCAGCAGGGAGCAGATTCAGAGTGAAGTACAGAGAGTTGCTTCGCAGATCAATGCAGACCTGCAGGGTGTGGAGCGTCCGCTCTTCCTGTGCGTGCTGAACGGAGCATTTATCTTCGCAGCAGATCTCTTCAGGTGCATCACATTGCCTCAGGCAGAGTTCACGACCATACGGTTGAAGTCGTATGCTGGACTATCTACCACCGGAGAGGTGCGAGTGATAAGCGGCTTGACCGAAGCTATTGAAGGTCGTACGGTCGTTATCATAGAGGATATTGTCGATTCCGGCTATACTATGGACCGCCTCATCCACCAGCTGCTCGGCTTCGGCGCAGGACAGGTCAAGGTCTGTACGTTGCTGCGTAAACCTAATGCACTCAAGGTTCCGAATTTGCAGATCGATTATTGCTGCTTTGAGATTCCTAATGATTTCATCGTTGGTTATGGTCTCGATTATAATGAGCAAGGACGAAATTTGCCCGATATTTGGGTTGTGAAGTAATATTATCGTGTCAGTACGGCTATTGAATATACTTTGCCCGAAGAGCTTTACATGAGCGCTTCGGGCATTTATTTTTAGGACTTATACGATCGAGTGCCTTGTATTTGAAAGTTACTTCAACGTAATTCTCATTTCTGTCGTTCTTTAGAAGCTTGTGGAAAGGCATTATTGGCGTAAAGACAGGGTAGGGGGAGTGGTCGTTCAGCATAAGTTCAGCGTAAGTGAAAACACTTACTCTTCACTTACTCTCCTCTTACTCTCCACTTACGCTACACTTCTTTTCATAATACCTTTGTAGTACCCTTGTAATACCCATTCAATCCTGTTGTGCTATTCCAGTGGTTGTTGGGTTAATGGCGATTCGTTTTGTTGTATGCGCTTTCGATTGCGCCAAGGCCGGGCTGATAGCCTATGACTGGGGTATGAATGGGGTATGAGAAGTCGTTCCCGTAGGGAACAAGACTGTATTAGATGTCAAAATGTATTGTTTGAGCAAAAAATGATGCTTGTTGCACAAAAAAAGAGACTCTTTTTTGTTTTTTGTAGATTATTTTGTTATCTTTGCACCGATAAATAGTATTCTGTCGTAAAGGTACTGAATTGCTGCATTCACCGATGTGACATGCTTTAGCGGAGCTGTGCCGAAAAGCGAACGAAAGCTCATTATGAAGGATTCTTTTAGCCTTAAAAAACTGACCCTGTTGGAGTGCCGGGATCAATTAAAAAGTATTCCAGAGGGAAAGGTATTGATCAACACCATCAATGCCTATAGTTGCAACCAGGCAAAATACGATAAAGATTTTGCAGAAGCATTGACCAACAGTGATGTATTGTTGGCCGATGGCACGAGCATTGTGTTGGCTTGTCATTTCTTGCGAGCCAAAAGTCGTCCATGCCACAGATGTACAGGTTGGGACCTGTTTCGCTACGAGATGGAGCGTCTTGATGCTTCATTGTCCGACGAAAACTCCTATTGGCGCAAGCGTAATCCCGGCAGAAAGAAGCCCTACGTTCTGTTTGTCGGTTCTTCCGAGAATGTACTCAATCTGATCCGAGCCAAGGCTGCTTCAGAATTTCCCAATATAGAGGTGCGGACCTATTCACCTCCATTCAAGCCTGTTTTTTCGGACGAAGACAATGCGGCTATCGTTGAATTTATCAACAGTGCGGATCCAGATATGGTTTGGATTGGAATGACCGCTCCCAAGCAGGAGAAGTGGTCTTATTCCCATTGGAAAGAACTTGACATCCAGTGTCATGTAGGGTCCATAGGTGCCGTATTCGACTTTTATGCAGGTACAATGCCCCGTGCACCACTCTTTATGCAGCGTTGTGGATTAGAGTGGCTCTATAGGTGGTCACGCGAACCGATACGCTTGTTCCGTCGCTATGGTATCGGCAATCCTCAGTTTGTATGGAATGTGGTCAAGGAGTTTTTTGTTCGATAAAGGTTTCGAGACTCCTCTTTGCTGACAAAGACATATATTACTCTTTTAAGTTTTTTATTATGAAGCAATTTCTGATTTTGCTTTTTGCTGCGTTGCTCCTCTCATCGTGCGCCAGTCGCAAGAATATAGTCTATGTACAGGATATCCCTGACGTAGATACCATCTATGCACAGGCGGATAGAAAGATTCTGTCCAATATACAGTTTCGTCCTGGAGATAAAGTCTTTATCAATGTGACGACACGTAATAAGGAACTCAGCGAGATGTTCAATCAGGTATCAGCACAGTCTGGTAGTGGAGGCAATGAATATACAATTGATGAGTCGGGTGAGATTGATTTCCCTTATTTAGGTAAAGTTCGCATTGCAGGTTTGGATCGTTTGCAGACCGAGGCATACTTGAAGAAGAAACTCATTGAGAGTGAATTGATCAAGGAACCGTATGTTTCTGTCCAATACAACAATGTGGGTTTCTATACATTAGGCGATATGGGTGGAGGATTTGTAGCATTCAAGCATGACAAAACCAATATCCTTGAAGCAATTGCCATGTCTGGAGATTTGCAGTTGACGGGCTTACGCAAGAATGTGCTCGTGATTCGCCAGAATCCAGATGGAACCGAGAGTACCTATAGATTGGATTTGACCAGTCGGGAAGCACTGCATGCTTCGCCAGCCTATTATCTGCAGCAGAACGATATTATTTACGTTGAGCCGAACAACAAGAAGATTCAGTCGTCTAATATCAATGGAACTATGTTCAATACCTATACGTTCTATATGTCGTTATTCTCGACTGCTTTATCTCTCATTATATTGTTCCGTAATCTTGCAAATAATTAATTGGTCATGGACGAAAATAAGCAAACAAATACTGCGACACCCAATACTGTTATCATCCAGCAGAGCAATTCTAACCCGTTTGCACAAATGGGAACAGGGTCTTCAGATATCAATATCAAGGATATCTTGTTTCTCTGTTTGGGACATTGGCCATGGTTCATTTTGTCGCTCGTAATATGCGGTTGTATTGCGTGGTTTGAGATTCGCACTACTCCGCCTGTGTATAGTCGTACTGCCAAGTTGATGATCAAGAGTGACAGTAAGCAGTCTATTGGCGGTATTTCGGATGGATTGAGTGCTGTTGGTATCAACAAGAATAATGCCAATGTAAGCAATGAGCTCATTGCCCTCAAGGCTCCAGCTATCTATACCGAGTTGGTTCGTCAGTTAGGCCTACATACCACGTATGCCCGTACAGGTCGATTGTTGGACAAAGAGTTGTACGGTAATGCTTCTCCAATTAAAGTTGATTTCCTAGATTTAGCAGATCGCGATTATGCTCGAATGACATTGCAATTGGATGGTCAAGGTGGTATCAATATCGAGAGTCAGTCGTATGGAGGCAAGAGTATTGACGAGATTGTTCCTGCATCATTTGATGATACGCTCAAGTGCTTGATGGGGCGAGTTGTCATATCCAAGACCTCAAGCTATAGTACGGCAAACACCTTTGAGATGCATGTCAATCGAATTTCTCTTTACGACATGGCATCCATTTGTTCTTCGCGTGTCTCTGTATGGGCACCGGAAGAGGGTGCTTCTATCATTGATATTACCTATCGTGACGTTTCGTACCAGAGAGCCGAAGATATCCTCAATAAACTGATCGTTCTTTACAACCAAAATTGGGTTAAGGACCGCAACCAGGTTTCCATTGCTACCTCTAAATTCATTAGCGAACGTCTCGCTGTCATAGAGCAGGAATTGAGCGATGTAGAGGACAATATTTCAGATTACAAATCGAGCAATATGCTTCCGGAGAATGGTACGATCTCGAGTACATACCTTTCGCAGTCGATGCAGACGGACTTGGAAATACAGAATCTGAATACGCAATTGTATATGTGCCGTTACGTCCGTGATTATGTGTCTAATCCTAATAATGTAGAGGCACTTCTGCCAGCTAATAGTGGTACGGGCAGCGGTTCTACAGAATCTTTGATTTCTCAGTACAATTCGATGCTTATGAATCGTAATGAGGTCCTGCAGCAGAGTTCTCCAACCAATCCTGTCGTTCAGGAGTATGATCAGAAGTTGAAGGACCTTCGCGATGTTATCTTGATGACCATTGACAACCAGATGCATACCATCAATACACAAATTAAGACTGCTCAAAGTCGTCATTACGATAGCAACCAGCATTTGGCTGAGTCTCACAATCAGGCAAAATACCTGCAGCGTGTACAGCGCCAACAGAAGGTAAAGGAGGCTCTATATACTTATCTGTTGCAGAAGCGAGAGGAGACTGAACTCAATCAGGCATTTATCGCATATAATTCTCGTTTGATCAGTGCTCCATCAGGCAGTTTTAGTCCAGTATCACCTGATGTAAAGAAAATCAAGACATATGCTGTTGCAATCGGATTCTTGATTCCATTGATTGTCATTGTAATCATGTATTTGCTCAATACGAAGGTACGAGGTCGCAAGGACATTGAGCGCCTCTCTACTCCATTTGTTGGAGAACTGCCGATGGTTGAGAGAACCAATAAGGAGAAAAAGATTACTCCCCACACGGTCATGGAGGTCAAGGCAGATGGAAAGAATATGATCAATGAGGCTTTCCGTATATTACGTTCTAATCTGGCCTTTATGGTTGGACAGAATCAGTATGACCAGAAGAAAGTATTTATGGTTACTTCTATCAATGCGGGATCAGGCAAGACCTTTATCATGGCTAATTTGGCAGCATCCTTTGCCGTTTCCGGTAAAAAGGTTTTGGTAATTGATCTTGATTTGCGCAAGCGCTCCATCTCCCGTCACGTTGGTCGTCCCAAGGAGGGTGTCACAACTTATTTAAGTAACCAGCTATCTGATTGGCATACTGCGATAGTTGCAGTTCCAGACTATGATAATTTGTATATGCTCCCTGCTGGGCGATTGGCTCCTAATCCTGCTGAGTTGCTGCAACAGGAACGTCTCAATAAATTGATACAATCCGCCAAGCAGGAATACGATTATATCTTCTTGGATTGTCCTCCAGCTGAAATTGTCGCCGATGCAACAATCATCAAGCCTTTGGCTGAGATTACACTGTTCATTGTTCGTGTAGGAGTGATGGAACGCAGTCATCTGGCTACGATAGATCAATACTACAAAGATGGAACGTTCAATAATCTGTGTGTGATTCTCAATGGCTCTGAGGCTTCTTCTTCTCGGTATGGATATAATCGGTATGGCTATGGCTATGGCTATGGTTACGGTTATGGTTATGGTTACGGTTATAACTATGGTTACTATGGTGATCACGAAGACTCTAAGAAAGTTTGATTTTGTTCTTTGCTCCATTTAGTTTCACCTTTGCGAAACGAAAATAAGAAACACTATTTCTCATAATGATAGATAATATTTCACACATACAACCTAAAAAGAAGTGGTTAGATGTCGATATCAAAGGTTTATGGCGTTATCGAGATCTTTATTATATGTACATTAAACGTGACATCGTTACGCAGTACAAACAGACAATCTTGGGTCCACTTTGGTTTTTGATACAGCCATTGGTATCGACCATTATGTATATGTTTGTGTTCGGTGGATTGGCTGGTATTCCTACTGACGACATACCACAACCTGTCTTTTATATGGCAGGAGT
>JAILKE010000089.1 GCA_024694125.1 Bacteroidales bacterium | reverse complement strand
GCTCACTGTGGAAATGATAGAGCCATGTCTGAATATCAAAAATTTGGCAAATAATACTACTTACAAGTTCCGCACCGAATTCCCGCTATTTAAAAGCATCAGTAAGCAAAAAGAGCATGATTATTTCGTGCTCTTTCGCGCGTTCCGTGGTTATTTCATTATAATAATTTCCCGTTTCTTCCGTGGTTCAAATCCCATTACGAGAGTTCAATGACTTCCAAGTCCTTGATTTCTCCTTGGTCCAACGTGAAACGCATCAAGGTGCGGACTACCTGTTGGCCGTACGTGCCGGCAGCACCTGGGTTGAGCACCAAGGTGTGGAGGTTGTGGTCGAACATGGCTTTGCAGATATGACTATGACCGCAGACAAAGAGCATGGGTGGTTGCTTTAGGAGTTCGCTGTATAGGGCTCGAGGCCACTTGCCAGGATAACCTCCGATGTGGCGCATCCAGACAGAGACGCCTTCTAATGTAAAGCGCTGATTCTCAGGGTAGCGCAGGCGCATCGAGTGCGGGTCGGCATTGCCCCACACGATACGGCACACCTTACCAGTGGCTTCCAGTCGGTCGCAGATACTCTCGTCCACGACGTCGCCTGCCAACCATATCTCGTCACACTCGGCGAAATACTTCAGGTATCTGTCGTCCCACCATGCGTGGGTATCACTGAATAGACCTATACGTAACAATATATCAATTTTTTTACTATTTGATTATTTACAATTTACTATTTACCATACCTCGCAGCTTTGGCGAGTCTCACTCTGCGGGAGTGAATCGGGCAGGAGAGAGCCATTGACCCAAGTGCGGGCAAAAGAGCACTGGCGTGTGTGGTAGAGGTAGTAAGGCAGAGCGGCGCTATCGACCACAAGGCTATCCACGGCGATGCACTGCATGGGCATCTCGGCGAGGCCATCATAGTAGATGGCGAAGCTGCCGCATCGGGCAGCATGGACGTTCTCGATGTGGAAATCCTCATATTGGGCAGGGAAATTGCCGCCACGGTAGCCGAAGTAGTTGTTCTCGAAGCGGAGTACGGCGCCGGCAGTGCTGCGGATGTCGATGTTGCGCACCCAGACATTGCGGATGTAGCCACCGCGGTCCTTGTTCGACTTGAAGAGCAGCGCATTCTTGACCGACCCGATTTGCACCGAGTCCATATATACATCGCTCACGCCGCCGCTCATCTCGCTGCCAATGCACAGGCCGTTACATTCCGACTGGAAGTCACATCGGCGAATGACAATCTGCTCCGATGGACGACCTACGCGTCGGCCATCAGCATCACGGCCCGCCTTGATAGCCACGGCATCGTCGCCGGTGCGGAACAGGCAGTCCTCAATCAGCACGCGGCGCGAAGACTCCGGGTCGCAACCATCGTTGTTGGGATAGTGACTGTCGATGGTCACACCACGCACGATGACATCTTGGCAGAAGAGCGGATGCAGGCACCAGAACGGCGAATTGCGCACGGTGACGCCCTCTATCAGCACACGGTTGCAGCTGTGCAGCTCGATGCAGCAGGGACGCAGGAAAGTGCCCTCGCCCATGGTGAGCAGCGCACTGTCGGGCAATTGACGTTCGGAGCGCTGTTCGCCGCCCCAGGCGCGCAGACGGTTCACGTCGGCCATCTCGATGGTCTCGCCATGGGTGCCGAACACATTCTCCTCGAAGTCCGTCTCGCCTGGCTTCATACCCCATGCAGCCATCTCTCTGCCCGCTTGAGCATCGATCACGCCCTTGCCGCAGATGGCTACGTTCTCCGCATTGCGCGCATATATCATTGCCGACCGGCCCATTACCTCGGTCCCTTCCCAACGGGAGCGAACCACAGGCAGGAAGTCGTCGCCCCTGCCGCTGAACAGGAGCAATGCCTCCTCCTCCAGTCGCAGACAGACGTTGCTGCGCAGGTGGAGCGTCCCGTTCAGCAGGTATTCGCCTCCGTGGACCAGCACCGTGCCGCCGCCCTGGGCATGGCACGTGTCGATGGCCTCTTGCAGCAACAGCAGTGCGTCGCTCTCGTCGTCCAAGGCATTGACCTCGATGACCCTGTCGGCAAACTGCGTGGTGCGGATGCTCTGCACTATGCGCTCCATTGCCACCTCCATCGGATGCGGTTTCTCCTCCGTCTGTGTGTTGCAACTGACGGTCATAAACGAAATCAGGGCACAGCCCCACAGCAATCTTATGCTCGATGATAGCGATCTTAGTCTCGATGATATCTTCATTGTTCAATAATTCGCATTAAATATTTGGTGCAAAGATACAGAATATTTTCAATATTCGGTACCATTGCGCCTTATTTTTAATTACTTCACAAGCCATTTGTCCCTCGGCTCACTTGAATAGTGGGTATATATTGCCCCAATATAAAATTCAGGTCCGCCACTTTATCGCAAAGTAGCGGACCTTAACAATGGTTTATTCTAAATAATTAACTGCGCTTATTTGATACGCTGATAACCGTAGTGAGCTACGTCGCCGAGTTCCTCCTCGATGCGAATCAGCTGGTTGTACTTCGCCATGCGGTCGGTGCGGCTCAACGAACCGGTCTTGATCTGACCAGAATTGGTAGCGACAGCGATGTCGGCGATGGTGGTGTCTTCGGTCTCGCCCGAACGGTGAGAGGTGACAGTGGTATATCCGTGGCGGTGAGCCATCTCGATAGCGTCGAGGGTCTCAGAGAGAGAACCGATCTGGTTCACCTTGATCAGGATAGAGTTGGCAGCGCCCATGGCGATACCCTTCTGGAGGAACTTCACGTTGGTGACAAAGAGGTCATCACCTACGAGCTGGCACTTCTTGCCTACGCGCTCGGTGAGTTTTACCCAGTTCTCCCAGTCGTTCTCGTCCAGACCATCCTCGATCGAGTCGATAGGATAGGTGTCGATGAGGTGCTCCAGGAAGTCGATCTGCTCGTCGGCCGAGAGTTTCTTGCCGTTAGGATCCTTCTGCTTGCCGTTCTTGAGCTGCTTGTAGTCGTAGAAGTACTTGCCGTTCTCAACGACAGCGAACTCCGATGAGGCGCAGTCCATAGCGATCTTGACGTCCTTGCCTGGCTCGTAGCCGGCAGCCTTGATAGCGTCGCAGATGATCTGCAGAGCGTCCTCGATGCCGTCCAATGCAGGAGCGAAACCACCCTCGTCGCCTACTGCGGTCGAGAGGCCGCGCTTCTTGAGCAACTTAGCGAGGTTGTGGAATACCTCAGCGCCCCAGCGGATAGCCTCCTTGATAGAGCTGGCGCCTACTGGGCGAATCATGAACTCCTGGAAAGCGATAGGAGCGTCCGAGTGTGCACCGCCGTTGATGATGTTCATCATTGGGACAGGCAGGGTGTATGCGTTGGCGCCGCCGATGTAGCGGTACAATGGCATGTTGAGGGCCTTGGCAGCAGTCTGAGCCACTGCGAGGCTCACGCCCAGGATGGCGTTGGCGCCCAGGTTAGACTTGGTAGCGGTGCCGTCCAGAGCCAGCATCTTATGGTCGATGGCACGCTGCTCGAATACGCAGGCACCCTTCAGTGCAGGAGCGATGATGTTGTTTACATTCTCGACGGCCTTCTGTGTACCCTTGCCCAGGTAGCGCTTAGGGTCTCCGTCGCGCAGTTCGAGAGCCTCGTTTTCGCCTGTTGAAGCGCCCGATGGAACAGCAGCGCGTCCCATTACGCCATTCTCCAATGTAACATCAACTTCTACTGTAGGATTGCCGCGCGAATCAAGAATCTCGCGTGCGTGGATCTTTTCGATTTTCATTGCTATGTTTTTTATATATTATTGTGGTAACAGCAAAAGTGGGTCTGTCTGGACGGGATGGTCAGACATCCTCATTTTTTGCGGTGCAAAGGTATAGAGTTTTTGCGTCATGCACAATACCTGAAAATGATGATTTTAATCCCAAAAGAAAGTGAGCCGCCCAGCCAATGCCGGACGGCTCATATTTATATTTTTATGTGCGATAGTTCCTCCCAGTTACCTATTCTTACCCAATCCGTCGGGCAGCGTGAAGGTGAACCTCAGACCACCCTCGGGACGGTTGTCCACCGTGATGGTGCCACCGTGAAAGAGTACGGCGTGCTTGACGATGGACAGGCCCAGTCCCGTGCCTCCCTTCTGGCGCGAACGACCCTTGTCCACGCGGTAGAAGCGCTCGAACAGACGTGGCAGTTTGGCAGGATCGACGCCGCAGCCATCGTCCTCGAAGCAGATGCGGTACATGCCCTCCTGGTGCGACAATAGCGAGACGTAGATGTTCTTGCCGCCCGAGTATGCCAGGGCGTTCTCGGTCAGGTTGCGGAATATGGAGTTGATCAATGACTGATTGCCCATCACCTTGATTGGTTCCTGGATGTCGCGGTGCAGCGTCATCTGCTGTTCGTCGGACAGGGATTCCAGTTCCTCGCTTATCTCGTCGAGCAGGTCATCTATCAGTACCTCGTCACGGTCGATGGACTGGCGTCCGTCCTCCATGCGGGTGATGAGCGCTACATCGGCCAACAGGCGGCGCAGGCGACTGGTGTTGTCATAGCATCGGCCCAGTATCTCCTGCCGCTTCTCCTCGGTCAGTTCTATGCCCGACAGCAGCGTCTCCAGGCATATCTGAATGGAGGCGACGGGCGTCTTGAGTTCGTGGTTGAGGTTGTTGGTCAATTGCCGCTTGTGCGTATAGAGCTTCACGATGTGGTCCGAGATGGAGCCCAGTTCGTCGTGCGGGAAAGCCTCATTCTCGTCGAAAGCCTCGCCCCGTTCTGCATTGGCAGCGAACTGGTTGAGTCGTTCGATGGTCTTGCCGATGCCGCGGGTGGCGAAGTAAGCCAGCACGCTCATCACGATGCTGAAAATGAATATGCCCCACAGGAAGGCCCAGTCCGCGCGGAGCAACTCCTGCAGTGAGTCGGAGTATGGGATGGCGGATCGGACGATGACGCCGTCGCCCCGTGTGGCGGAATAGAAATACAGGCGGCCGTCACTGTCGGAGTGGCGGCTGATGTTGTAGCCCGATCCGCTGCGCAGGGCCTGTGCTATCTCGGGTCGGCTCTTGTGGTTGTCGAGCGAGTCGATGGACAGCATATTGTCGTACAATACGTGGCCCGACATGTCGATCAACGTGATGCGCAGGTCCTCCATCGGCTGTTCGTGCGTACGGAGATAGACATCGTAGTCGAAGTCCTTGTCAATGCTTTTGAGCAGATGTTTGTTGTATATCTGCAACTGCACGTTGAGCACCTCCGACTTGCACTGCTTCTCGCGGTAGTACTGGAAGACCACGAAGCACAGGATCATCGACCATGAGAATGCCAGCAACAGCAGGAACAACCTCTGGTGGTAGGATAGTTTAAATGCAGAAGCCATAGCCGAAACCTAATCTGGTGATGATATATGCCCCGTACTGCCCTATCTTGGAGCGCAGGCGGGTGATGTTGACGTCGATGGTGCGGTCCAGCACGATGATGCCGTTCCACACGTGCAGGACTATCTCGTCGCGCGAGAATATCTTGCCCTTGTTCGACATCAGGAAGGAGAGCAGCTCGAACTCCGTCTTGGTCAGTTTGACCTGTGTGCCATCCACTATACATTGTTTCAGGTCCAGGTCCAGGACCAGTCCGTCTATTTGCAGTGTGCGCGTAGTATCGTGCTCCGTCTCGTCCTGCTGCCGTGTGGTACGGCGCAGCACGCTACGGATGCGGGCTATCACGTTGCGGGCTGTGTATGGCTTGGTGATATAGTCATCGGCGCCCAGGTTGAGTCCGTTTATCATGTCGTCCTCGGTGTCACGCGCCGTGCAGAATATGATAGGAATAGAGGCAGTGGCAGGTTCGGCCTTGAGAATCTTGGCCATACGCAATCCACTGATCTCGCCCATCATTATGTCGAGCAGTATGAGGGAGTAACTCCTCACGTCGTAGGTCAGAGCTTGCTCGGCACTGGTAGCGATATCCACGTCATATCCTTCGTTCTGCAAGTTGATTTTGAGTACCTCGCAGAGCGTTTCTTCGTCATCGACTATCAGGATTTTCTTTGCTTCCATATTTTTTTTATTTGTGCAAAGGTAGGATAAAATTGTCAAGTCTCCAACATTCAGACTACAATTTAACTAAATCGTAATAAAATAGATGGTTTATAATGATAATTAACACGCTGTAAAGAAATCCTCACGCACACAGATGAGTGAAGCCGCGCAACATGTGGCGCAGACAACTGAGCATCTGCTGTGACTCCTGCACCATGTTGAGGTAGGTCACGGTTGAATTGATGTTGACCGACTGACGCTGTATCATGTTGATTACCTGTTTGCGGTGTTCGGCCAATATCAGTTGCAGTTGCGATGCCTGTTCGCGTATTATCATAGCCTTGCCCTCGCTGATGTTGGAGGAAGAGAGTGCTATCTCCGTCTGGTGCAGTATGTCCAGAATCTGTCCCTGTATGCCGGTCCAGGTGTAGGTGACCTCGGCCGATGCAGGGAGGAAATTGTTGCCGATATGTTCGCGGCAGGGGTCGTTGATGCGTTTCAGGCAGTATAGCATCTGTTCCAGCGACGTATTGGTCAGGAAGTACCACGTATTCTGTTCCAATGCAACGACAGGATCAATCTTGCGCAGTCCGATGATGTGGCGGCGGCGCTGGCGTTTGAGCTGCTTGAGGGCAGTCTCAATCTCGTGCGTAGCCTGGCGCAGGGGACGATAGTTTTCGAGCAGGAAAGCGTCCGTTACCTGCTGGAAGCAATGGCCGACGAATTTCAGCTGACTCAATGCGCTCAGTTCGATGTGTGTTTTGAGCAACAGCCAGCGCTCACCCTTGTCCACGGTGCGGTTCATCTGGTCATAGAGGCGGTCTGTCTCGTCTGTCTCCTGTTCAGCACGTTTCTTGCTATTGCTGCGTATCAGGATGATTATGGCCAATGCTATGGCTATCACCATGGCAATCCACGAGCCGAAGTATATGGCATTGGCAATGAGGTAGCACAGTATGAAGGCAGCTCCGGCGGTGATGAACCATCCGCCTATCACGCTCAGCACACCTGTGATGCGGAAGACCGCGCTCTCTCTGCTCCATGCCCTGTCAGCCAGACTGGTGCCCATGGCGACCATGAAGGTGACATAGGTGGTCGATAACGGCAGTTTCATGCTCGTGCCGAAGGCGACCAGCACACCCGCCAGCACCAGGTTGACGGCGGCGCGTATCAGGTCGAAGGCGGCACCCTCGGGCAGCAGGGCGGCATTGGCATTGAAACGGGAGTCTATCCAATGTCCGATGCGTGGGGGTACCAGTCGTGTCAGCGTGTAGGCGCAGCGCTGTGACGAACGGACCAGTACACGGGCGGCACCGCTCGAACCGAACATCTCGTCGCCCTCGTCCTGGCGGGACAGATCGACCGAAGTCTTGACTACGTTGCGAGCCTTCTTGGAGAATATCAGTGCCAGTACCATCACCAGACCTGCCAGCATCAGATACAGAGTCGGAGTCTGGGCTGACTGCATCAGCGATTTCATATAGAAACTTTGGGCATCGCCGGCACCGTGTGCCACATAGTCGTTGTAGGCATCCAGACCGGTCAGCGGTACGCCCACGAAGTTGACCAGGTCATTGCCCGCAAATGCCATAGCCAGTGCAAACGTACCCAGCAGTACCACCCCTTGCAGCACCGGAGCGCGCAGTGCGCTGAGCAGTGTCATCAGGTCCGACAGGACGATGGCGCCGCCTCCCAGCAGCATCCAGGTATGGTCGTTGATCCACTGTTTCACATCGGGGGTCATGACGCTGGAGCTCTTCAGTCCGTTGATGAGCAGGAACCACAGTATGCCCGTGGTGGCGAGTCCGCTGAATATACCTATCTTGAGCGATGACAGAGCCCGACTGCCCATGTGTCCGGCCTGGTCCGTGGTACGTCCGTTGACGCGGTAGGTGAAGGTGAATACCAGTCGGGACAACCACTGCACCAGTGTTCCGAGCACGAAGGCCACGGCTACGCTCAGGAAGATGCCCAGTATCACGCTCAGCGCCTTCTCCGTATTGAGCAGGTCGCCCAGTGTGAGGGGCATGCCGGCAGTGTCGGTCGCTCCGTTCAGGATATTGATCAATGCAATGGCAAAGGCTCCGCCCAGCAACTCGAATACCATACTGACGGTGGTCGAGGTGGGCATGCCCAATGTATTGAAGATGTCGAGCAATATTACGTCGGTTATCATCACCGCCAGGAAGACGCACATCACGTCGTAGAACGTGTAGTACTCGGGCATCATGATGCCGTGGCGTGCCACGTCCATCATCCCGTTGCTCATCGCTGCTCCGGCGAACACGCCCACTGCTGCTATGCTGATTATCACTTTGGCCGATGCCACCTTGGCCCCTATGGCCGAGTTGAGGAAATTGACGGCATCATTGCTCACACCGACGACCAGATCGAATATGGCCAATACGATGAGAAATATCACTATGCCGATAAATATGGTATTCATTGCTTCATAAATTATTTTTTCTTACCATTTCACTTTTGTATCGTCCTTTTTACTCCCCTTTTACACCCTTTTACTCCCCTTTTATACCCTTCTTATATATACTTCTTCACCTCTTCTCCCTCCACTCCGGCGTAGAGTTCGAACAGGTGCTTGGCGGGGCTGGATTGGAGTTTGGGCATCAGGACCTCCTCGACCTGGAAGAATCCCACTTCCGATCGCATCTGTATCTCAATCTTCAGTGGACGGTCCGTGCCCTGACGTATGCGTACCTTCTCAATGGAGTTGGCGGAATACTTGTGAATATCGCCTTCGGCAGGTTTGGTGGGGCGCTCCAGGGTGATGCGGGCGCGGCCCTTGGTCATGTCACATCCGTCGGCTATCAGGATGATGCCCGCCTCGATGGAGTGGATAGGGTGCGTGCCCATGTGTCCGATGATGCCCTCTATGGCGACCGAACGGATGATGGTGCGGCGCTTTGTGTCTTGTTCATCGGGCAGCAGTTGCAGCAGCACGCGGTCTATGATGGGGTAGGCCAGCAGCGCCGAGTATAGTTCGTGGTCCTTGCGGCCTATGGTCATGCCGCTGTCGTGCAGCAGGGCAGCCAGCATCACGGCCGATACACTGTCCGCCAGCGTGCCTGCCTCCTCCTTTTCCAGACTGGTCTGTATGCCCGCCTCGTGCAACAGATAGAGCATCTTCAACGCATTGCGGCACACTATCTTCATGTGCACGGGACCGTGGTCGTTCAGGTGCAGACGGTCTATGGATACGATGTTGGCGTAGTCATGTATGGCCTTGACCTCGGCGCTGTTCAGCAGCAGGTCCGCCAGGCGACGTGGCAGGTCGTCGCCATCGGTCAGCCGGTCCACTATGTCATTGACCAGGTCCGATATCTTGCTCTCGATGAGTTGCTCTTTGGGCGATTTCGTTTCCATTTGATTAACTGTTTATTCTGGGTGCAAAGATAGCGAATCCGTTATACAGACTCGCTACGATATTATTACAATGTTGTTGCAATCGTCCGGGGTGTGGCGATTGCCTATGTGAGGGGCCGATCAATAGTCAGCCTGCTGAGGGTCGAACTCTGTCCAGCCGTCCATCCAGTTGTCACCGGCGGCAAAGGCTCCGACGTAATCGGTCTGCTCGAACCATGTAGAGAGCTGTGTGTCGCTGAAACTGGCAGCGCCAATCAGTGGCGAACCGGACTGAGGCATGCAGGCTGGCAGCAGGTCGGCGTACTGTGATGGAGCTGTCAGGAGCAGGTCAGCCTGGTCGGCATAGACACGGTTGCCGGTCTGAGCCTTGAAGTAGGTTGTACTGTACGACTCCTGGTTGGCATCGATCACAGCCTTGCCCACGGCATCGTAGAGGTCATCCACGTAGCGCTTGTTGGCATCGCTGCCGGTGATGCCCATACCGGCCATGAAGATGTTCTGCAATTTGAGGTCGCCCGCCTTGGCGTACTCCTGCGTGTTGCCCTTCTGTGCATCGATGATCAGGCCGATGGGGTAGCCCACTGCGACGGAGTTGAAGCATGCCAGGTGACTGCTGCGGCGTATCTGCATGGCAGCCTGGAACTTGCCCAGCGCTGAGCCGTTCTGTGGATATACGTCACCGCCGTTGATGTAGTCGGTCGTGTTCTCGAAGTCGTCCCTGCCCATTGGGCCGATGAAGGTGACGTTGGAGAAGGTGGCCGATGTGAATGGCGTGGTGAGTGAACCGTCGGCGTCATTGTCGCTCTCGAAGCCGTTGGACTGCGATGTGTCGGCTATGCGTGGGTGACGGACCGAGAGGGCATACTGCACACGGCCGGAGTATCCGTTGTCGGTATCGAACTCGTCATCCCAACCGTTGTAGGCTATCAGGTATCGGCAGTTGACATTGCCGCCGAACCATTCGTACGAGTCGTCGTTGGAGTAGCTCACCTGGATGTGATCCACCTGTGTGCCGCTACCCACGCTGCCGAAGGTGACGGCGTTGATCTCCTTGTCCTTCTGGAATGGGTATCCGGCGAACTCCACACGTACGTAGCTCAATATGCCGCTGTTGTCCGCAGCATCCTCGCCGCCGTGCTTGGTGCGTGGGCCACCCTCTATCTGCTGGCCGAGCACGCCCTTGTTGTTGGTGCCGTTGCCGCACAGGATCAGGCCTCCCCAGTCGCCTGGTTTGCGGTTGCCCTTGTCCTGGGCTGAGGTGAAGACGATAGGCTCCTGGGCGGTGCCCTGTGCTATGATCTTTCCGCCGGGTTCAATTATGAGTGTGGCGGCCGATTCCTTTTCTCCCCGTATCACGGTACCAGGCTCGATGGTCAGGACCGATCCGTCGGCTACATATACCCATCCGCGCAGCAGGTAGGTGCCCTTGGCGAGGGTCTGCTCACCCTTGAATACGAATTCCTTGTCTCCATTGCCGATCATCGTTCCCTCGGCATCGGCCATTCCGTCGGCGTCGAAGAGCAGGTGGTCGCACGTCTTGATGCTTCCGTCGGTACCCCACACGTAGGTGTCGGTTTCGGCCGATGTGTTGTCGTCATCGTCGTTGCTGCAAGCAGCCATCGACATACTCAGGGCAGTGGCCATGAAGGCCATGTGCAGAAAACTGTTTGTTTTCATCCTTTTTTGGTTTTTATTAATTTGACTTCTTGCGCTGTGTTGTGTCAGCGCTTTAATCTTTTATTTCATCTTGTACGATATCGAGAGCGAGATGGTCCGTCCGGGGCGGAAGGAGCGGGTCACCTGTTCAATCTCGCCGTGCTGCGAGTTCTCGAACTGGACATAGCGTACCTTCTGGCGGAGCAGGTCACGCATCGAGAGGCGCAGGTCCACGTGGCCCCAGGTCTTGCCTATGTTGATGTCCGCCAGGTGACGGGGCATCTCGTAGCTGTCCGGCACACGGACATCGGTGTCGGCATTGCCTATGCTGCGTCCCACGCCGATGATGCGCTTGCCTATCGTGTTGTACAGCAGGGCGATGGTCCAGCCTCGTTGCCACGTGCGGGTGGGGTGACCCAGGTCGCTGTTGTAGAACAGACCCGCATTGATCAGGTAGGGCGACTGGCCCTGCATGGGGCGGTCCTCCTCGCGGCTGCTTTCGGCAAAATCGACTTTCGACTGGATCAGTGCGGCATTGATCGATACCGACCATTCGGGCATGTCCCAGCAGCCCAGTTGTCGGCGCACGTCCAGCTCGATGCCGTAGTTGTTGGCCCCATTGGCATTGATGTACGAGTATATCAGGTCGGTGCCGCCCGCCACGGTGTAGGTCCACTCGATCGGGTTGCGGAAGTGCTTGTAGAAGAGCGATACATTGATCACCTCGCCGGCATTGGGGTACCACTCCCAGCCCAGGTCGATATTGTCGATGTAGGCTGCCCGCAGATTGTGGTTGCCCTGTACGTTCGATGCCAGGTCGAAGTCGTAGTACACGCTGGTCGATAGTTCACGGAACTCCGGCCTGTTCGTGGTGCGTCCGTAGGCGAGTCGGCACTGCTGGCGCTGCGTCAGGTGGTAGGTGAGGTTCAATGAGGGGAAGAGGTCGTTGTAGTCGTAGTCGGTCGATAGTGGTGAGTATTGCTGACGGCGGGTGTGCGAGGTCAGCTCGGTGTGCGAGGACTCGAACCTCACGCCGCCGTATGCCTCAAGCCGTCCCTCCATCAGGGGCCACAGCAGGGCAGCATAGCAGCATCTCAGGCGTTGGCTTGCCTCGTAGTTGTTGGTCCAGTCCACCTGCTCCAGCAGGTACAGTCCGTCGGCGCCGTAGTTCGGGTCGGTGAGCAGCTGCGTCGGTACGTCCAGGGAGCGCAGTTCCTGGGGCAACTGTCCGTTGGGCCATGCGTAGGTGAAGAATCGGGTGTCGTACTTGCGGTTCTTCATCTCGCCGTACAGGCCTAATTTCAGTGTGGGGTGGTGCTGGTCGCCGCGCAGGTCGTGTTTCCAGTTGATGGCGGCGGAGTATATATGTTCGTTCAGGTACGAGAACTCGCGGTTGATGTCGTTCAGGTTCTCCACTTCGAGTGTCCCGTCCTCCTGACCGACCACGGTGTATCGCTTGCGGTCGGGCAGATAGCGGTTGGCGTAGGCATAACCGGCATTCCAGTCCAGCCAGTCGCGTTCCGTGAGGGTATGCTTGCCGGTCATTCCGGCATTGTAGGTCAATCGGCTCTGGTAGTAGTATTCCGCTTGTTCGGTGTAGTCACTCTGGGCATCGTAGCCGCGGCGGTAGGTGTAGCGGCTCTTGCCTATCTGGTTGAAGATCTGTTTCAGTTCGATGTGGTGGTCGTTGCCGGGCGATAGCCATACCAGGCCCAGCAGGGCGCCCAGTCGGACGTTGTCGGTGTACTGGCAGTCGGTGGCCTGGCGCAGGTAGTTGGAGCAGTCGTGTGTCTGGTCGTAGGCTCCGAACAGGTTGTTGCGCATATTGGTCAATGTACGGTTGGAGTGGCCGTAGCTCACGCTGCCGTTCAGTCCGTAGGTCTGACCCTGTTCGGTCTGCCACCGGTGTGCCACGCTGCCGGACAGGCTCATGTCGGGCATGGGTCGACGGTTGCGTACCAGCCAGTCGTTGTTCAGCCCGTTGTCCTGTATGGCGTATCCGTTGCCCTGCTGTTTCAGGGTGGTGTGCACGCCATTGGCCAGGTCGCGCTTGCCGCTGTCGTGCCCCAACCAGTCGGTTGCACTGCCCTGGTAGTACAGGTAGTCGTGCAGGTGGGTCTGGTCATTGTACCCTCCGCCCAGGCTGATGTCCCAGGTATTGTCGGTCGGAACGTCCTTGGTATTGACGATGATGAAACCGCCTGTGAAGTCGGCGGGATAGTCCGGTGCGGCGGTCTTGATCACCTTCATGTTGTTGAGCTGCGACGATGGGATGATGTCGAACGAGAATGCTCGCTGGTCGGCTTCGCTCGATGGCACGGCGCTGCCGTTCATCCACACGTTGTTGTATCGCTGCGACAGGCCGCGCACCATCACGAACTTCTCGTCTATGATACTCACGCCCGGTATGCGGCGTATCACTTCGCCGGCATTCTTGTCCTGGGTCCGTTTGATGTGCTGTTCGGAGACGCTCGTCATGGCCACCTGTGCCTCCTGCTGTTCGCGTGTGGCAGCAGCCTCGGTGTTGCGTCTCACCTCACCGACGACCGTCACGTTGGCGAGCGACGTGTTGTCTGGTTTCAGTTCGAAGTTGCATTGTTTGGTCCCGTTGCCCAGTTCTATGCTCCGGACGATGGTCTTGTATCCCATGTACCTGACGGTGACCTTGTATTGTCCCCGGCTCAAGTCCAGGCGGTATCGTCCATCTATGTCCGTTGACATTCCCTTGCCCTCGGCATAGGTCACTGATGCACCTATCAGGAGTTCGCCGGTCTCGGCATCCGTTACTGTTCCCTCTATTATGCCTGCCACTGCTGTCGTGATGCAGGTCAGGGCCAATGTCGCTGTGCTTACAATCCTGTTGACCATCGCTTAGCAGTTTGAGGTCCAGTATATCAGCAGTATCATTAGTGTGACCAACAATATCACTCTGGTCCAGTTGTACCATTTGACGATTTTCTCTGCTCTTTCTTTTTTCATGTTTTTAAGTCGTCCGAGGGGTTGGTTTGCCTCATCCGACGCCGCAAAGGTATAGCATCGATGTTACAGACCAGTTTCAAATAAAATAAAAAGGTATAACAAATCGGAAATGTATGCTCTTCCATCGGTATGGCAGGAGTCGCTTGTCGTCGTTCATTCAGCGCTGCGGGGGTTGTTAACCCCCTATATGCTCTTGCACACCTTCGGCGTGCGATACAATTGTCTCGCTGCTCCGGGCGGAAGCGGGGGTTAAAAACCCCCGCCTGTATTCTTGCACACCTTCGGCGTGCTGCCCAACTGGAAACAGAGGAAAATGCCCGTCTGCATTATTGTTATTTGTCGGGTACGCCCATCTTGCCAGTGCACCTTCGGCGTGCTGCCCAACTGGAAACAGTGGAAAGTGCCCGTCTGCATTATTGTTATTTGTCGGGTACGCCCATCTTGCCAATGCACCTTCTGTGTGCTTTCTTTGGTCTGAATGGGGTCTCAATTGGGCAGCGGGCCGAAGGTCCGCGGGAATACAGGCGGGGGCGTGAGCCCCCGCTTTCCATTTGTGGCGCGCAGGAGATTGTATCGAGCGCCGAAGGTGCGACAGATTTTATAGGGGGCGTAAGTCCCCGTGACGAGGTGGTGAAAATGTGTGGTGGTGATTTCGCTTGTCTCGGTTGTCCCTCATTACCCATTTTATCTCGTATCTATTAGCGAGGGTCGAGGCAGGCGTCAGCGTAAGTGCAGCGTAAGTGGAGAGTAAGACATTTCACTTACGCTGCACTTACGCTGCGCATATTCTGGACCAATGCAGAAGTTGGGCTGACAGTAGTCATATAGATATGTCAACATTGGCCAAGAGAAGAAAGAACATTGGCCAAAAAAAGAAGATGGGTCCATAGAGATAGCCCGTTGACAAAAAAAACAACACCTCCGCACGGAGATGTGCAGAGGTGTCGTATATTGGTCTCAATTGACGGAATGGACTACTGCCCATAGGTGAGGGCGAGAGGGGTCACTGCTCCGTCCCGTTCCTGTGCTCGAAGTGGCGTAGCCGTATGTGGTTGGTGCTGTCGAAGTGGCAGACGGGGCGCTGGTCCGGCAGAGTGGAGGTGAACGAGATACGGTTCAGGTCCAGGTGGTGTGCATGGTGGATGGAGAATCCCCAGGCAGGCTGGATGCCGTGCGCCGATGGCTCGGGGTAGGCGCGGACACCGCGGTCAGAACGACGGCGGACAGGAGCGTAGAAGAAAGGATTGGCGCCGCGCTGCAGACGGTAGTCCTGGAGCGAGATGCCGCCGCGATATTGCACCGAGAGGTCCGAGATACGGACATGGTGGACAGGGTGGGCAGGCAGCCCCGCGATGAGACAGGCATAGCGGCTGTCGGCATCCGTGACACGTACGCGGCGAATGCGGATGTGGTGCGCCTCCGAGGGATGGAACCCCTGCGGCGCACGCATACGGTCACCTAGGCGGATGTAGATGGGCGAGTTGCAGATGTCGTGCATGGTGAGGTCACTCACGTCGATGTGGTGCATGGGGGCGCCATCGACCGTCTCGAGAGCCAGTCCGCGGCAGTGGGTGAAGGTGCAGTGGCGGATGCGGATGTGGTGGAAGCCGCCGTTGGACTCCGTACCCAGTTTGATACGGCCGGTAGGTCCGTCGCGGTCAGGGGCGAGCGTGGTGTGCGTGGTGCGGGTGCCGTCCAGGAGCGAGCCCACGTCGTAGCCGCTCACGTGGCAGTCCTCGATGGTGACGTTCGATGTCGGTTTGGGCCAACCCAGCGCGTAGGAGCACTTCAGTACGATGGCATCATCGTTGACCGTATTGACCCGGCAGCGGCGTATGACCACACGCTGGCAGCAGTCGATGTCGAAGCCGTCGCGATTGGTATCGGCCACCACATCCTCTATGAGCAGGTCGTCCACGCCGGTCAGGAGCATGGCGAAGTGTCCGCAACGCAACATCTGCACGTCGCGGATGGTGATGTGGCGGCAGTCACGCAGGGCGAGGGCTTTGTTGGCCAATGTAGGACCCGATGCAGGGGCACGGCGGGCACCGCGCGAGAGGACGTCACTGCCGTCTATCAGGCCGGGGCCCTGCAAGGTGAAGTGGTGCAGGCTGTCGCCCCACATCAGGGAGTTGTGCCAATGACTGTGGCCGAAGTCCTGGTAGGCCGAGTCCGCATTGTGTTCCGCAGCATCGTACCCGCGGGTGGCGGTGATGGGGGCAGCCTTGATGACGGCGCCCTGCATCAGGTGCAACGTGACGCGGCTCTGCAGGTGCAATGAGTAGCAGAGGTAGGTGCCGGGGGACAGCATCACGGTGTCGCCGCCCGGGGAGGCTGCCAGCAGCGCCTGGTTGATGGCATCGCTGTCTATGTGCTGGCCGTCGCCCAGCGCACCGTAGTGATGGGGGTCAATGATGTCCGACCGGCAGTGGGCTGCAAGCAGCGCCACGACCAGCAGCAGGCAGTGTCGTAGGTGTATCATAGGGACAATGTGCGTGTGTATCAGAAACGGATCTGGCCGTCGTAATTGAAGATAGGACTATCGGTATGGATCTCCTGGTCGTAGAACTGGACGGCGCTGTCATTGAGTTTGGGGTGCTGGGTCTGCAACAGTCGCAGTATCTCGGCACCAGCCCAGAGCGTAGGTCCGTAGCCGTGGGCTGCCATAGGGTGAACGGGACGGAAGGCATAGAAGGCTGGGTCGAAGCCCATGCCCGTGCCGACGCATACGCCCGTGACCTGGCCCTGTTCATTGACAGCCGATGACACGGCGTGCCAACCCAGCAGTGCCGTGGGGCCGAAGGCCTTGGCATCGAGCCACCCCTGACAGATGCCGTGCGCCAGGCAGTAGGTGTAGATGGCAGTGGCCGATGTTTCGAGGTAGGTGTCCTGGCGGTCCAGCAACTGGTGCCAGAAGCCGTCATGATGCTGCAATGCTGCCAGTGCGGTGGCGTGCTGACGGAGCAGGGAGAGGATGGCGCCGCGCTGAGGATGTTCCTCGGGCAGGACATCGAGCACCTCGCACATGGTGAGGATGGCCCAACCATTGGCCCTGCCCCAATAGAAAGCGGGGTGCGGGTCCATCGACTCGACCCATCCGTGGCGGAACAGTCCGCGCTCGGGCACGAACATATGGCCGGCAAAGTTCAGCACCTGGCGGACAGCCTCGTTGTAGTAGCACTGCTTGCCGGTGAGTCGGCCCATGTAGGCCACCGCCGGAATGCCCATGAACATATCGTCCAGCCAGACCGTGTTGTGCTGTGGGCGCTCGCGGGCGAAGGTGCCGTCAGTCAGACGGTACTCGCGGCGGATGATGTACTCGATGTAACGGTCCACCATGGGGCGCAGCGGCAGTTGGTCATCTTGTAGCAGCGCCTTGATCATCGAGGTGCACACGGCACCGGCATCATCCAGAGCGTGTGGGTCGATGACCCGTCGGATGTTGACGTCGATGTCCTTCTCCTTCTGATATATCTCGGTGTAGCGTGGAGCAATGTCAGCCAACAGTTTCATGCGGTCCAATGCGTAGTCGCGGTAGGCAGCATCGCCCGTCACCTGCCATGCAGCCAGTACGGCGGAGTAGGTGACGCCCCACTCGTAGCTGGTCAGGCGGAAGCCGCCCTGCTGCAGCCGGGTGCTGGCGGTAGCCTTGGCGGGACGTACCTCGGCGCCGGTCTTGCTGTCCACCAGTCGGGCAGGTGTCTGCTGGTCGATGTAGTGCAGCACGCGGTCCATGGTCTGCTTGACCTGCCCGGCATCGGGCACGCCATATCCGACTCGGTAGGCGGGCTGCATCAGGTGTAGGGGTGTATTGTTGTCATTGACCTGCTGGGCAATGACGGGTGCAGGCAGCATCAGCGCTGCAAGAAGTAATGTGCGATAGGAAAACATATAATAGATATAAAGGGAAGTGACAAAGGACAAAGGACAAAGTGACAAAGGACAAAGTACAAAGGGACAAAGGACAAAGTACAAAGGGTCACGGAAGTGCCAGGAGTTGAAAAGGAAGCGAAAGGGACGACAAAAATCGTCAGTAGTAAAGGTGAATAATAGTGGCTGGATATCCCTTTCGCTCCCTGGACTGTATGTCCGGGCATCAACTCTTCTTGACCTCCGATGGCAAGATGCCAAATTCGGCCTTGAAGATGTCACGGAAGTGAGCCATTTGGTTGAAGCCAGACATCATGGCAGCCTGATTGACATTGTAGTCACCACTCTGTAGCAACTTGTAGCAATGGCGCAACTTGAACTTGCGTATATACTCCTGGGCAGTCAGGCCCGTCAGTGCCTTGACCTTGCGGTAGAACGAGCTGTGGCTCATCGCCATCTTCTCGGTCACGAAGGGCAGATCGACGTCCTGGCTGAGCAGATTGTCACTGATGAGTTGGTCCAGACGGTCCAGGAACTCCTGGTCCAGTCGACTCAACTGGCAGTCCGGCACTGTGCCTGGAGAGGGTTCGGTGGCATCGGCCGACATCTGACTGCCGTGCGAGGCCACATACTCCGCCAGGCGGCGTCGGGCAGTGAGCAGATTGCCGATGCGGCTGGAGAGCAGACCGGCGGAGAATGGTTTGGTCAGGTACGAGTCCGCGCCGCAGTTGTAGCCCTCCGTCTTGTCCTCCTCCGTATTCTTGGCGGTGAGGAGCACGATGGGGATGTGGCTGGTGCGGATATCCTCCTTCAGGCGACGGGTCATCTCTATGCCGTTCAGGCGGGGCATCATGATGTCGCTGATGATGATGTCCGGCATGTGTTGCTGCGCCGATAGCAGACCCTCCTCGCCGTTCTCGGCCTGCAGTATCTCGTAGTCGTCGCCCAGTGAGTCGGCTATGTACTGCCGGATGTCGGCATTGTCCTCGACGATGAGCAACGTCGGGTTGACGTTCACGTTGCCGTCCGATGGTCCGGTCATTTCGATCACCTCCTCGGGCATTGGGGCAGGCGCATCGGCATCCTCCTTGTGCAGCGCCTTGGGGTAGGTGTATGTGGCCGAGAACGAGCAGGAGAACCTGCTGCCCTGGCCCGGCTTGCTCTCCACCTGCAGCTTGGCATCGTGCAGGTCAGCCAGCGCCTTGACCAGCGCCAGTCCTATGCCGGTGCCCGATGCCTGACTGTCGGCCGATGCCTGGTAGTAGCGGTCGAAGATGTGCGGCAGTTCGTCAGCACTGATGCCGCAACCGGTGTCGGACACACTGATGGTGACGCGCCCCTCGTCGGCATAGACGGTGGTCAGGATGCTGCCCTGCTGGGTATATTTGATGGCATTGGAGAGGAAGTTGCCCAGTATGGAGTGAACCACTTCCGAGTCGAACCAGATGTGCGGCAGGTTATCGCCGATGACGTACGAGAACGACACCTTGGGGTTGTTGTACAATGCCTGGTAGTTGTAGCATATATCCGATACATACTTGCCGATGTCGCCACGCGCTACCGTGAGGCGGCGGCACTGGGTCTCGGCGCGACGGAAGTCGAGCAACTGACAGATCAGCTCCTTGAGGCGCTCGGCACTGCGCTTGATCATCGTGGCACGGCGGTGGTTCTGCTGCGACAGGTTGGGGTCGTCGGCCAGGTCCTCGAGCGGACCCAGTATGAGGGTGAGCGGCGTGCGCAGCTCGTGCGTGATGTTGGTGAAGAAACGCAGTCGCTCCTCGTTCAACTCCTGTTTCTGGCGGTTCTGCCTGCGTTCCATCAGGAGCGATGTGCGCAGGGCCATGCGCCGCTGGTAGGAGGTGACTACCCAGATGATGAAGCAGGCCGTGATGATCGCATAGATCAGGTATGCCCACCAGGTGCGCCACAGGGGCGGTATGACCCGAATCTCCATCCAGGTGGTCTTGGCATTCTTGATGTCCTGTCCGCGCATGCGTGCACGTACCATGAAAGTATATCGGCCAGGGCTCAAACCGCGGAAGTAAACCTCCTGCCTGTGTCCCATGTCGTACCACTTGTCGTCCATGCCCAGCAGTGAGTAGGAGTACTCGACCTGTTCGCTCTGGGCGTAGTTGCGCATGGAGTAGGCTATGCGCACGGAGTTGTACTCGTAGCTGGTCTGGACCATGCGGTGCTCGTCGGGCATGAGCAGGTAAGTCCGGTCGGGATTGTCCTCGGGGTTGCATGCCTCGCAGCTCACTATGAGCAGGTCCGATACAGGTCGCTGTGCCAACATCTGCGCAGGGTTGATGCGGCACACGCCCGTGTTGGAGCCGAAGTAGATGTGTCCCTCACCGTCGGTAGCCACTGCCCGGTGCGAGAATCCTCCCTCCATGTGGGTATCCTGCGGGCGGAAGTTGTAGAAGGTCTTCTGGGCTATGGAGTAGCACGACAGGCCTGTGTAGGTCGATATCCAGATGTGTCCCAGCGTGTCGGGCTGCAGCGCCTGTATGAAGTTGTCCGGCAGACCCTGCTCGGTGCCATACACGTGCAGACCGCGCAGCGTGTTGGCATCGTCCAGCCGTATCAGTCCGCCGTTGGTAGCCAGCCACATGCCCTGACCGCCGTCCGACACAGCCTGGTTGATGCGGTTGGTGGGTAGTCCGGTGCTCATGTCCAGATGGCGGTAGCTCATGGTCTGGAGGTCGATGGAGAAGATGCCGTCACCATAGGTGCAGACAAAGAGCCTGTCCCCCATGGGTAGGATGGTGGTGGCTGGCGAACGCATCATGCGGCTGATGTCGTCGTGCTGCGTGGCCTTGCCGTCGCGATAGGTATAGATGCCCGGTTCGGCTCCTATCCAGATGGTGCCCTCCTGGTCCTGGGCGAAACAGTGTACGTCGGCCCCCTCTACCTGCAGGTCTATGTGTTCCAACAGGTCGGTGCTGCGGTTCAGACGGAAGGCGCCCTCGTCATCGATGCCCACCCATACGTAGCCGTCACGATCCACCATCATGCAGCGGCACGAGACGTACTCGCGCTGCATCTGCTGCAGTTTGTTGTAGGTGGCGATGCGCTCGTCCTTGCGCCACTCGGACAGCTCACGTTGGTCAGTGACCAGTATGACGTCCCTGACGCTGTCGTACTCCATCGCAGTGACCGGCTGCTCGTAGTCGGTCTTGACGAAGTCCGATGCCTTGAACCCAATGACATCGACGCCCGTGCTGTAGTTGCCTACCCAGGCATTGCCGTAGTCGTCCATGGTGATGCAGCGCGTGTGACGCGACGAAACCTGTACCTTGGTATCGGTGTAATAGAGGGGCGAGACGTCGGGCATCAGCTCCTTGATACCGCCTATGTCGCTGGCAACCAGGATGGCACCGTTGTTCATGTGGCAGATGTCGTAGATGTTGTCCTCGTATTCGGCATTGCGGTGATGGACCTTGGTGAACGTGCCCGCCTGGGCATCGAACTGTGCCAATCCACGGTCCGTGCCGACCCAGATGCGTCCCTCACGGTCGGTGATGATGCGCCGCACGTTGTTGCCCGGCAGGCTCGACTCGATGCCCTTGCGGTGCAGGTAGGTGGTGGTGGCGCCCGACATGATGGACACTATCGACATGCCCTCCTGGCTGTAGCCGATGTAGAGTTGCCCACGGCCGTCGTCCATCAGGCAGCGGATGCGGCTCGTGATGGAGGTGACCAACTTCTGGTATGTGATGTGCGGGACATCCTCCTCATCGACCGTCACCTGTACGCGCAGCACGCTGCCGTCGCCGTAGCCCATCCATGCATCCTGGCCGGCTGGTTCGATGGCATTGATGCTCGATGCCGGGAGGCCGTCCTCGACTCCGAACCAGTAGGTGCGGTCGGACGTGGGGCGGTATATCATCAGTCCATGTTCGGCGCCTATCAGCATGCTCTTGGTCTGATTGTGCCACATCAGCGAGGTGGCATTGCCTGTCTGCGAGTAGGGCAGGGGACGGAAGGTGCGGCATCCTGGACCGGCTATCACGCTGACTCCACCCTCGGTGATGACCCAGGTGTAGCCCTGCCCGCTGATGTGCATGGCGCGGACGAAGTCATTGACCAGTCCGTTGGACATATCTATATGTTGAGTGTATGGACGCACCTCGGCTGCCGGCATCTGCGTGGATGTCGTCAGGACCAGTAGCAGGGTCAACAGGTATTTCCAGTAGTTTTTCATTATAATCGACATGGTTTATTGGCGTAAAAAGGTATGTGCCAGGTAGTAAAAAATAGTGCCTGAACTCGATTTGAGTGGTGCAAATATACATTAAAAATATATGTGAAACAAGTTTTAATGGGTATCAAAGTGCTTTTGACGGATTTCCGTACCATATTTGACGGATTTTTATCGGTCGAAATCGGCAAGAAACCCCTATCTTTGCACCGTGATTTTCTATCAATCATCAAGACTTTTTTCTCGTTTGAATATTATTAAATAGTTTTCCCGTATAATAGTTAAATCATTAAAAAATGTTCTATTGATGCTGGACCGATGCATAAAATTGATAAGCGAGGTCTCAATGTGCCAATAGACGCTACCCGCCAAAGGCTCCGTGAGGAGGTTTCTGGCGGGTCCGTTTTTTTTAAAAGAAGGGGGTGATGGGTTGTTATGGGGTTAATGGGTTGTAATGGGGTTAATGGGTTGTAATGGGGTTAATGGGGTTAATGGGCAACGAGACCAAGTGTCAATCATAACTTCCTAATCTTCTGTGACTTTTCTGCCGTAATTGACTCCATAAATGTTTCATTTTCCTCCTCTTTCCCCCAACTGACCTATTTTGATATCCTTTTTGACAGATTTTTGGTTGATACATTGCGCAGAAAAGCGCTATCTTTGCACCACAATAAATTAGTAATTAGCCCATTGTCTATATTAAAAGTATCTGCTATGAATCGTTTTCTCACTCTAATATTATTGTCCCTGCTGAATGTGAACGTGGTGCTGGCTCAGGAGCCAGTCGATACTGCGTTGACACGTCATGACCTGTTCTATGCCGGACAGAGCAAACAGCGCCGTATGTTCATACTGCGCGACGGTCAGGTTCAATGGTCATATCAGGACAGACTGCTGCGTGGTGAAATCAGTGATGCCGTGCTGATGAGCGACGGCCATATCCTGGTGGCTCACCAGTATGGCGTGGCAGAGGTGACCCAGCAGAGCGAGACCGTATGGAGTTATGCCGCCCCCCAAGGTACAGAGATACACACCATACAACCCATCGGTCGAGATCATGTAGTCTTCGTGCAGAACGGGCGTCCTGCCAAGGCGGTAGTGATGCATATACCTGATTGTCAGGTAGTGCGCGAGTTCGAGTTGCCTGTGTCGGAGCGCGGTTCGGTGCACGGACAGTTCCGCAATGCCCGCCTCACGTCGCGCGGTACATTGCTGGTGGCCAATATGTCGTTGGGCTGCATCCACGAGTACAACTGCCACGGCAAGGAGGTGGACCGTTGGACGGGATTCCAGCCATGGTCGGTGCAGGAGGTGGCCAAGAGCGGACACCTGCTCATCACGGGACGTAAGGGCCTGGTGCAGGAGATAGACCGTCAGGGTCACGTCGTGTGGCAGTTGCAGACGCAGGACTACGGAGTGACCCAGCCGCAGAAGGTGGTGCGCCTCAAGGATGGCGGACACCTCATCAACAACTGGTACAACGAGTGGCAGAAGGAGCCGATGGACAGTCTGCACGCCCCGGTTCAGGCCATCGAGGTGGATAAGTCGGGCCGACTGGTGTGGCAGTTGTGTGCATGGCGCAATCCCGACCTAGGACCATCGACCACACTGCAGCTGCTGGGCGATGCCGTGCGGAGGGAGCGCTCTTTCTTCGGCGAGTTCAATGCCCAGTCGCCCCGCCTGCACGTCGGCCCCAATCAACCTATGGGTGTGGGCCGTGGCATCCATCCTGGACGTGTGGCTTGGATCCATGCACCGGGCGTGGCACAGTGGGACGGACATACGGGCCTGTGGGTCGATGGCCGATGGAACGACCAGCAGCGAGCCGATGTCATGGTGGCCGAGGCGGTGCTGCAACTGACGGGCGAACGTACGGTGCAGCGTGCATGGCGCGCCCTGTTCCGTCACTTCAACCAGACGCACGGCAGGGGCAACCATGGCTACCGCAAGGGGGAGACCATCGCAGTCAAGCTCAACATGAACAATGCCATCACCCACCACGATACCATCGAGCTGAACTCGTCGCCCTACATCACATTGGCGCTGGTGCGTAGCATGGTGCGCGAGGGCGGTGTGCGTGAGCAGGACCTCATCCTGTGCGAACCGAGCCGCGCCATCACGGACAGCATCTATGACAAGGTGCACAGGGAGTTCCCCGCGGTGCGCATGATAGACAACATCGGGGGTGACGGTCGCGAGAAGTGCGAGTACTATCCGGAGCAGATAGTCTATTCGGTCGATAATGGCAAGATGGCACGCGGTCTGGCCAAGTGCATCGTCGATGCCGACTACCTGATCAACTCAGCTTTGCTCAAGACGCACTCCGGTCCGGGCGTGACATTGACCTCCAAGAACTGGTACGGTGCGACGGACATCAGCCTCTTCTGGCGGCAGAATGCGCACAACAACATCAGCCAGGACAAGCGGCACGGCAAACCGGGCTACAAGACCTTTGTCGATTTCATGGCTCACCCTGACCTGGGACAGAAGACAATGCTCTTCCTCATCGACGGTACGTACGGGTCGCGCGACGTGAACGGCGCACCCAACCCCAAGTGGCAGGGCGAACCCTTCGGCGGCGACTGGGCATGTTCGCTCATCGTCTCGCAGGACGAGGTAGCGTGCGATGCCGTCGGAATGGACATCATCATCGGGGAGTGGCCCGAGTTCGGTAGTCTGAACTACTGTGACGAGTATCTGCGTGAGGCCGCCTCTATCCCCAATGTCCCGAGCGGAACGGTCTATCGGCAGCAGGGCCAACCCCTGCAGCAGCCATTGGGCCTGTTCGAACATTGGGACTCCAACCACCAATATACTAAATTAGACTTAATCTACAAACGACTATGAAGACAATGAGACTGACCACCGTTACCTTGCTGTGCTTGCTGTCGTTCCTATCGGCCGTAGCACAGGTGACCGACGCATTCCAGGGGATATTGCCGGTCACAGATCCTGCTATGAAGCGTAGTCTGAATGGCATGTGGCAGATCAAGGTGGTGCAGGGAACGTCGTCCGACGTCTCTGTTCCTCCTGACGATGCCACCTGGAGCACCATCCCGGTGCCCGGCTGCTGGGAGGCGCACGACTATTGTCTCCCCACCTATGACCGTGCCGATACCCTCACGGGCTACTACCGCACGGAGTTCTCCATTCCTGCCGAGTGGCGCGGACAACAGATAGTGCTGCGCCTGGACGGTGTGCTCTATGGTTATGACCTGTGGGTCAATGACCGATGGGCGGGTGCCTGGCGATCGGGCTACAATACGGCTCTGTTCGACATCACGTCGTGCATTGACCCTGATGCCGATGAACAGCGTCTCTCCATGCGCGTGCTGACGCAGTTCCGGGGCAGTGCCTTCGACTACAATGACGACTGGACGCCCAGCGGCATCAGCCGCGACGTGACGTTGATGGCGGTACCGCGCACCCACCTGTCGGACCTGACCATCGTCCCACAACTGTCGGGCCAGGTACAGATCCATACTGAGGTGGCCAATGCCACCCGCCGCACCCGTGTGCGTCACGAGATTCTGGATGCCTCGGGACTCGTAGTCGGCACGGACCATGTGGTACAACCGCACCTGTGGACCGCCGAGACTCCCTACCTCTACACCCTGCGCACCACTGTGATGGAGGGCAACCGCACGTTGCAGACCTTCACCCACAAGTTCGGTTTCCGCAGTCTCACCATCGACGGCAATGTGCTCAAGCTGAACGGTCAGCCCATCAAACTGCGTGGCGTGACCTGCCACTCCACTGACCCGGTGACTGCCAAGGTGATAGACGAAGCCTCGATGCTGCGCGACATGCGGATGATGAAGGAGGCATCGGTCAACTATATCCGTACGTCGCACTATCCGCGCGAACCTCGGTTCTACGAACTGGCTGACTCGCTCGGCTTCTATGTCATCGACGAGGTGCCCTTCGGCTTCGGTGACCGCCATCTGCACGACTCTACTTTCTACCCCATACTGCAGCAGCGTGCCCAGGCAACCGTGCGTCGGGACAAGAACCACCCGTCGGTACTGCTGTGGAGTCTGGGCAACGAGAATCCATTGACCGATATCTGTGTGCGCCTGGGTGAGTATGTCAAGACAGAGCTTGACTCAACGCGCCTGATATGCTATCCGCAGGTAGGTTCCTACTTCCGTCGTTTCAATTACCAGTTGCCCGAGGTGGCCGATGTCTATGCACCGCACTATCCGACCACTGCGCAGTTGTCCGACTTCTATCAGCGCACGGACCGTCCTATCATCTTCACCGAATACTGTCACTCGCTCGGTATCTCGTTCGAGGATCACGACCGCCAGTGGAGCATCATCGAGCGTACTCCCTGCCTGGCAGGCGGCTCGGTGTGGGAATGGGTCGATCAGGGTATGCCTTTCTGCGACACATTGTCCAGCGTCTATGGCTATACCGAACGTGTATATACCTCCCGCCTGGGTGGATTCGAGATGAATGGCAACAAGGGGGCAGACGGTCTGCTCTATGCCGACCGCACTCCGTTGCCCAACTACTACGAACTGCAGCACAACTATGCCCGTGCCCGCGTCGTGGATGTGAATGGCTCTGTGCTGCGTGTGACCAACGGATATGACTTTGTCAATCTCCGCGATTACGTCACCTTCCATTGGGCATTGACCCAGGACCGCGACACTGTGCTGCGCGGCGCCTTCAGCCCCGACTGTGCACCGCACGATACGGTGCAGTATCAGTTGGACCTGCCGCAACTGTCGGGACTGGTACTGCTGCACGTAACGCTCACCGACCGCGAGGGTTGCACCTTCCTCCGTCAGAGTTTCGTGCTGGAACGCCAGTGGCCACAGTGGTCGGGCAGTGGCGATGCCATGGCTGCCGTACAGGAGGGACCATTGCTGCGCGTGGGACGTAAGCCGACCATGGCTGAGGGTCTGCGTCTGCAGCGTCTGCGCATCGAGCAGTATCTCCAGAACCTGGATAACCCCTACGTACATGCCGACGTCACGATGCAACCGGATGGCACTGGTACCCTGGTACGCTACCGTCTGCAGCCCGATGCCACCTCCATCATCCTGACCGAGCTGGGCGTGGCGTATCTGCTGGACAGCTGCATCAATCGGGTCCAATGGATAGGGCAGGGCCCATACGCCTCCTATCCGGGCCGATGCCGCGCCAATCGCTACGGCGTGTGGTCCAAGCAGTTGGACGACCTCTATCTGGAGGGCAACCGCATGGGTGTGGATGCCGCTCTGCTCACGGACAGCCTGGGCAATGGCCTGCTGGTAGTGGCGGACAGCATGTGCCTCAGCTTCGAGCAGACGGACCGCGGACTGGTCCTCACGGTCAATGCCGCTGTCTCGGGCCAGGGACCGAAGTTCGCACGTACAGCTTTCCCGGTCATTTCGTCCGAGGTGGGCGTGGTCCAGGGTGAGTTCCGCATGTACCGCATTGAGGCTGGCCGCATCCCGCAGGCAGTGCAGCGGTTGTTCGGCGCTCCGCAGTCGGTACCTGCGCCGTTCCATCCGTTCCTCACTCAGTATGATACTTATCTGTTGCGCTACAACGACATCCGCCCTTGATGGGACGGATGCCGGCAGCGGCTATTGTCGTATTGAAATAGAATGAATTTGCAACTTGTCTATCCCTTTTTTTGACTGTCAGAACCTAAAATCGGGTGCTGCCAGTCAGTTTTTTGCGAGTTGAGTTGGTTATTTGCTTCTAAACCATTATATTTGTGCCTGCCGATTGAGCAAATTGCTCCGCGTGCAGATATTAATACCAAATACCATTCTCTCATTATATAGACTATGCATTGGGAAAAACTGCCGACAGGCAGACGTTCCTGATCATGCACATTTACCTATCTAAACAAACTATAGACTTAATTCTTATGCGCAAAATCCTGTTAATCCTATCCGCAGCGCTCATGGGTACCGCTGTATGGGCTCAGCCACGTTACGACATGAGCCAGATCAAACGCGAACGCCTCAACCGTGGCGTAGTCGCCATGCGTACTGGCAATCAAGTGGCTGTCAGTTGGCGTACCCTATCGTCCGATGGAGTAGGAGAACCATTCGATGTGTATCGCAATGGCAAGAAACTGAACCGCAAACCGCTCACCAAGGGCGGTACATTCTATATCGACGAGGCTCCACTGGAGGGCGAGGTTACATACGAGGTGCGCGGTGGCGGCATCAATGGCAGTTACACGTTGCAAGCATCCCAGCCGGAGGGTTACATCTCCATACCGATTCAGAAACCCGAGGGCGGTACTTCGCCCGATGGCGTGCAGTACACCTATCACGCCAACGATGCCAGCATAGGCGACGTGGATGGCGATGGACAGTATGAGTTCTTCGTGAAGTGGGACCCGTCGAACGCCAAGGATAATATGTTCGCGGGCTTCACGGGCAATGCCTACATCGACTGCTACCGCCTGGACGGAACCCGTCTGTGGCGCATCGATCTGGGGCACAATATCCGTACCGGCGCTCACTATACGCAGTACATGGTCTATGACTTCGACGGTGATGGTCGTGCCGAACTGATGGTCAAGACTGCCGACGGTACGGTCGATGGCCAGGGCAAGGTCATAGGCGATGCACAGGCTGACTGGCGTCACGGCATCGCTGCCATCAAGGCCGATCCCGAGGGCTACAAGCGCCAACTGGAGGAGCAGCGGCAGGAGGCCATACGCCGACGCCGCGACTGGGACGAGTATGCCAAGACATTGCCCCAGAACATGACCAAGACGGAGTTGCACAATGCCCGTCGTCGTTACTTCAATGTCAGCACGGACAACAAGATAGGTCGCATCCTGTCGGGGCCTGAGTATATATCGGTCTTCGACGGTCAGACTGGCGCTGTGTTGGCTACTGCCGACTATGTGCCCGAGCGTGGCGAGGGCAAGGCGTGGGGCGATGACCACGGCAACCGCTCGGAACGTTATCTGGCGGGAGTGGCATATCTGGACGGCGTGCACGCCAGCGGCATCTTCTGCCGCGGTTACTATACCCGCACCGTGATAGCAGCGTGGGACTGGGACGGCAAGCGCCTCACCAACCGTTGGACCTTCGATACCCGTGACCCGAAGTGGGCTGACTATGCAGGTCAGGGCAACCACAACCTGCGCATAGCCGACGTGGACGGTGACGGATGTGACGAGATAACCTATGGTGCCATGGCGGTCGATCACGATGGCACGGGTCTGTACTGCACGGGCTTCGGTCATGGTGATGCGATGCACCTCACCGCCTTTGATCCTACCACGGATGCCTTGCAGGTATGGGATTGTCACGAGAATCGCCGTGACGGTTCGGAGTTGCGCGATGCCCGCACGGGACGCGTCATCTTCCAGATCAAGAGCAACGAGGATGTGGGCCGATGCATGGCAGCAGACATTGACCCTACCAATCCTGGCGTGGAGATGTGGAGCAGCGAGAGCGGCGGCATCCGCGACATTCACGGCAACATCGTCGTGCCGAAGAAGTCGGCCGAGGGCGCTCAGGACGATGGCGACAACAACGCTCTCCGCATCCGTGGTGTACGCATCCCGACCAACTTCGGTATCTGGTGGGACGGTGACCTGCTGCGCGAGATGTTGGACCATAGCACGGTCAGCAAGTATGACTGGACCAATGGCCGTATGCAGATTGTCCAACAGTTCAAGGGTGCTGAATTCAACAATGGCACTAAGTCTAATCCTAACCTCTGTGCCGATATCCTGGGCGACTGGCGTGAGGAGGTATTGGCCCGCGATCGCGAGAGCACGGAACTGCGCCTCTACGTCACGACTATCCCTACGGACTACCGCATCAACTGCCTGGAGGAGGATATCCCTTATCGCCTCAGTGTCGCTGCCCAGAACGTCGGCTACAATCAGCCTACGCAGACAGGCTTCTACCTGGGTCCAGACAAGACGGTCAAACCGTTTTTGAAATAAGGACAGGGTTAAGTACAAAGGGACAAAGTACAAAGGACAAAGGTGAAGTTACAAAATACTGATTGAGCTCTATCGAATACTGATTGTGCACTATCGAATGCTAATCGAATACAGAGCATTACAGTCTCAACGGATGTTTGTATCGTCCCTTTTACTCCCCTTTTACTCCCCTTTAATAACCTTTTTACTCCCTTTTAAATGAATTCCTGATGGGGTCGAATCAACTTCGGCCCCATCATTTTGTATATGATGTTACAAAGAGATAGAGAAATGTAACACTGGCGTTTTTTTATTTGGAAAGGAGATTGTAACTTTGCAGCGCAAAAATGGCGGGCCTGCGAGATGCAATGCCTGCGATACCTGCTACACACATACATTATCGAAATCTACACACTACATAGACCAACTGATATGAAGAAGTATTTAGCAACGATTGCCACCTGTGTGGCGATGAGTGGTGCTTGGACCGATGTCCAGGCACAAGACCGTCTTTACACTGATGAATTTCCACTGGGAGATGTGACGCTCCTGGATGGCCCGCTGCAACGGGCTCGTGACCTGAATGTCCGTACCTTGCTCCAATA
>JAILKE010000098.1 GCA_024694125.1 Bacteroidales bacterium | reverse complement strand
TTCCATACGGGCGACATGGGCATTCTTGACCCCGACGGCTACCTGTATCTGAAGGGCCGCATCAAGGCCATGTTTATGGCTCCCAACGGGCTGAACATCTATCCGGAGGCCATCGAGGCTGAAATCAACTCCAATCAGTACATTGCCGAATCGATGGTGCTGCAGCGCCAGGGCAAGCTGGTTGCCATGGTTTACCCCGATTTTAACCACAGTTTTGTCAGGAATCTGGCCGATAGTCCGCAGCTGGAAACCTTCATCAAGATGCAGCTGACTCCCATCAACGAGAATCTGCCCGATTACCAGCAGCTTTCTGATATTGAGATGCTGCGCAATGGGTTTGAGAAGACTCCGAAGGGTACGATAAAACGCTACCTGTATCAGTGACAAGTGGCAAACTCGGGGACAGTCATTTTGGCAACTTATTGTTTAAACAGCTGACTTTTTAACCGGACAGTACGTTATTTTTTTGACTATTAGGTAATTAAATGGTTTTCAAGGGACGACTAGCTAAATATTTTTGAACAACTACTTCATATTGCAATCCAGTTACAATCTGGGTTGCAATTTCTTTGTATTACAAATGTAATGGAATTGTAATTTCTTGTTTCTATATTTGCCGCATCAAAAGATAAAATTCAAGGCTTATGAATATAGGAACGAAGAGAATGTGTGGCAGGTGTATGCGTTCAGTCTTCATTGCATCGGGCATACTGTTCTGCAATGATATGACAGCCGGTGCCCAGTCGATGCCCAAGATGAGCGGTATTCTGCGAGGCAAGTATGAATATCAGACAGAGATGCACGCGAGTCGGTTCGAGATACGCAATGCCCGACTGTCGGCGAGTGGCAAGGTGGCGGGGAGTTCGGAGTATAAACTGGAGGTCGATCTGTGTGATGAGTCGGCCGTCAAGATGAAAGATGCCTGGGTGAGGGTCAACCCATGGCGTACGTTGCGGCTCACGCTCGGTCAGCAGCGTATGCCGTTTTCCATCGATGCACATCGCAATCCGTCAGCACAGTATTTTGCCAATCGCTCGTTCATTGCCAAGCAGGTAGGGGATATGCGCGATGTCGGTTTCCAGGTCGGGTATGATTTCCTCAATGACGAGAGCCGCAAGGTGCTCTCACTGGATGCCGGAGTATTCAATGGCAGTAACCTCGACAACCAGAAGTCGGCCTGGTTCACTTCGCCGGGGTATTCCGCCCGAATCCAGTATTTCCCTACTTCGGGTCTGGCCCTCATCCCCAGCATCCAGCATCAGCAGATAGCAGAGCGTCAGGCCTCCTATACATCGCTGGATTTCGGCGCCTATTACGAGGTCAGGGGTTGGCATATGGAGGCCGAGTATCTGCATAAGGTCTATGACCACGGGGCCTTCTCCGATTGTAGTGCTGTGGATGCGATGATTATATACAGACAGAAACTCGACAGTGACCGCTCGTATGTCGAGAGTATTTCATATCTGGGCCGATACGACTGGATGCAGGACCACAGTTCCGGCAAGAGTGGTTTCGTCACCGATGCAAATGGGGCGACGACATCCACTCTCGTATTGACCGATGCCCAACGTCACCGCTTGACCATCGGAACCACATTCAGCCTTCGCAATTCCCATTTCCCTACCGATATACGCCTGAACTATGAGAATTATTGGTACCCGAATGGAGGAGCCAAGGAGAGTGAGCGTAACAAACTCGTATGCGAACTGATGATTAAGTTCTGACGTGCCGGTACCCGATTCCCATTATCCAGTGTCGGCCGTCTCTATTTATAGTTTTTTGCCCAATGGACACCCCTCCCGATACCTCTATTATTACGATATGCTTACAGATGCATTGCAATTCAGTTACATTGACGGGTTGCAACCGTTTTGTAGCACGATAGCATTCTTTTTGTAATAATATGGACCTACATTTGCGCGTCGATTAACTGTTGGCACCAATACAAAGGATAAACAAAAAAGAATCATGAGACTGTCCAAAAAGAATTATGTAGAGCGCGATGCCTCTTGGATGTACTTCAACCGTCGTATCCTCGACGAAGCCCGGCGAGAAGATATCCCGCTCATGGAGCGTCTGAATTATCTGGGAATATATAGTAATAATCTCGATGAGTTCTTCCGGGTTCGCGTAGCAACGCTCAACCGAATAGTGGAGTATGCGGGCAAGGGGTCCAAGGAATTGCGCAAACGCAGTGAAGATACACTCAAGACCATTGGTAAATTGAATGCCAAGTATGCCAAGGTGTACGAGGAGACGGTGGCCAATGTGACGCAGCAGTTGCACGATAATCATATTCATCTGTTGGCAGAGGCTGATTTGAGCGCCGGGCAGCAGGAGTTTGTCCGGCAATATTGTCTCACTCACTTGACCGGGGCACTGTCGCCGGTGTGGCTCGAATATGTCAAGGACATCACGAACCTGTCCGAGGATGCAATTCACTTGGCTATACGTTTGCAGCATTGGACAGAGAAGCAGAAGAAGTCCCATAAGAAGTATGCCATCATAGAGTTGCCGGTGAAGCAGTTCGGCCGTTTTGTCCAACTGCCGGACACCCAGTCCGGCGATGTCATTGAGCACAATATCATGTATCTGGACGACGTCGTGCGTTGTGCCCTGCCATATCTCTTCCCTGGCACGGAATTCAATCAGGTGGAATCATGGTCTTTCAAGGTGACCAAGGATGCCGAGATGGAATTGGAGAGCAACATCCGTGGCGGTACGTTGCAGAAGGTATCGAAGGGAGTCAAGAGCCGGAAGAAAGGCCTTCCGGTCCGGTTCATATACGATCAGTGTATGCCACGGGAGGTGCTCAAAAAACTGGTGGAACGACTCGACCTGCTGACAGTCGATACCATGCTCCCGTCGGGCAGGTATCAGAATCACAAGGACCTGATGAAATTCCCTCGATTCAAGGAACCGGGCACCGCATTGTTGGAGTACCCTAAGTGGCCATCGGTCATGCCGCAGTGGACCCAGCAGCCCAATCTCATGGACAGTATCCGACAGCGCGACCGGTTCCTGCATGTGCCGTATCATTCCTTCGGCGCATATATCAAGTTGTTGCGCGAGGCTGCGGTCAATCCCGAAGTAAAAGGAATCAAGACCACACTGTACCGCCTGGCCAAGGACTCGAAGGTCATCAGTGCATTGGTCGCTGCTGCCCGCAACGGCAAGAAGGTGACGGTGGTCATCGAACTCCTGGCACGTTTCGACGAGGAGTCCAACATCGACTGGAGCAAGAAGATGGAGGATGCCGGCATCAACGTATTGACCGGAGTGGATGGGTTGAAGATTCACTCCAAGGTTACCCTCATCACGGCACGAGGGGGCGATGTAGCTGTCATCTCGACGGGCAATTTCCACGAGGGCAACGCCTGCACATATACGGACTTCATGCAGCTCACGGCCCGGCAACCCATTGTCCGTGACGTGGAGCGGGTATTCGAGTTTATTGAGAAACCCTACATGTCTGTGCGCTTCAAGGAACTGATTGTCTCGCCCAATGATATGAGACGCCAGGTCACACACCTCATCAATCAGGAGATACACAATCATAATCAGGGCCACCCGGCCTATATCCTATGTAAACTCAACCATGTGACGGACGAGGCATTGGTCAAGAAGATCTACGAAGCAGCCATGGCGGGTGTCAAGGTCGATTTGTTGGTGCGCGGCAATTGTTCCCTGGTCACCGATTTGCCCGAATTGGGCGGTAATCTGCGCGTCAATTCCATCATTGACCGGTATCTGGAACATTCACGCATATTGATTTTTGCCAATGGGACAGACTTCGAACATCCGGAAGTAGTCGAGATTGATGGCAGTCACCATGATTACAAGGTATTCATTGGTTCGGCCGACTGGATGCCGCGCAACCTGGATCATCGTATCGAGGTATATGCTCCGGTCTATGACAACGCCATCAAGCGGGAAGCGCGACTGATAGTAGAGGCCGGAATGCGCAATGAACGTAATTCATACCGCTCACAAGAGGAATTGTACAAACATTATCAATTATAAGTAGTTGTTCAAAATTATTTAACTGTATTTTTCAGAGATTGGGATGCAGATTTTGGAAAACTACTTGATGTATAAAAATAATTTTGAATAACTACTTAAATATTAGTCTTATGAAAATGGAGTATAACCCCAACTCGTTCAATCTGGCCGCCATTGACATCGGTTCCAATGCAGCCCGTCTGCTCATCAAGAGCGTCACCCGTCAGGAGGATGGGACACTGTTGTTCCAGAAGCAGCAGTTCGTCCGTTTCCCACTGCGTCTGGGCCTTGATGTCTTTCAGAAGGGGAAGATCAGCAAGCAGCGTGAGGAGCAGTTCCTCCGCATGATCAAGGCTTTCCGTCAGTTGATGATCATCTATAATGTCGTCGATTTCCGCGCCTGTGCAACCTCGGCTTTGCGCGATGCCAGCAATGGCAGCAAGGTGCTGCGCCACATCAAGCATCGGACCGGTATTGAAATAGAGATTATTTCAGGCGAGGAGGAGGCTCGTACCATTTATGATACCCGCATTGAGACCATGTTGCTCTCCTCAGCTTCGTCCGCTGACCCGGACAAGACTTACCTTTATATTGACGTGGGTGGAGGATCGACCGAGATTACCGTCATAGCCAATGGCCAACTGGTGGGCAGCAAGAGCTTCAATATCGGCACGCTGCGTCTGCTGAGTGGGACCGTCACTCTGGATGCCATCAGTGGTATGTGCGATGATATCAGCCAGATGATGGTTGGTACGGGCAAGGTCTCCATCATCGGTTCGGGCGGAAATATCAACAAGTTGTTCCGCTTGGTGCCCAAGAAGGCAAAACTCAAAGACCGTATTACGTTGCAGCAATTGGTACGCCTCTATGAACAATTGTCCTCTCTCAGTATCGAGGAGCGTATGCGTGAGTTCGATCTGAGGGCAGACCGTGCCGACGTCATTGTACCTGCTGCGCAGATATTCATTGCTATTGCGCATGCCACGGGGTCTTCCGAAATCCTGGTCCCGACCATCGGCCTTGCTGATGGTATCATTAATGAGTTAAGTGCCAAGATTCAGGCCGAGGATGAATCGGACAAACCGAATACCGAGAATGATTGAGCCTGAATCGCATATGGAATACTGACCCCATATAATGAATACCATGCTGAATTAGTTGTATATTCAAGTTGCAAATTTATCTGCTATACTTGATTTTGCGCTATAATTGTATATATTGTTTAAACAGCTGACTTTTTAACCGGACAGTACGAAAAAATTTAAGCCCCGTCGTTTTAAGAAAAAGAAAGTGGCAAACCCGGAACACCCAGGTTTGCCACAAATATTATAGTGTTAATACCGTTAGCCAGACGTTATTTAATCTCCGACAGGCTTTCAGTAATGTTCACACCGTTCAACCAG
>JAILKE010000012.1 GCA_024694125.1 Bacteroidales bacterium | reverse complement strand
CACGGTCAGTGCCAGGCTGCCCTGCTGCTCCAGCTGGGCTATCTGGTTCTGCTCCAGGGTATTGAGCATGGCTGCCAGGCTCTTCATCAGTTTGCCGTAGCGCTTACCCAGTTCGCGGAAGTTTGGCTTGACGCGCTTCACCAGGATATGGTCCTCGCCGCCAGCTATCTTCAGGTCCTTCACATTGACCTCGCTCAGAATCAAGTCGCGCACAGAGAGGATATCCTGCTCCTGCTCGGCATCCACTGCTGGGAAGAGCACAGCCTGCAGCGGCTGACGCACGTTGATCTTGGCAGTCTTACGCAGCGAGAGTACCAGCGATGTGACGGTCTGAGCCAGTGCCATCTTGCGCTCCAGGGCTGCATCGGTAGCACCTGCCTTCGGGAAGTCCGCCAGATGCACGCTCACGTTCTTGTCGCGTCCGCTCACTGCGTTCAGGTCGCCGAACAGTCGGTCGGCATAGAATGGTGCGATAGGTGCCATCAGCTTGGCTACGGTCTCCAGGCAGGTGTAGAGTGTCTGGTAGGCAGCCAGCTTGTCCTCGTTCATCTCGCCGCCCCAGTAGCGTTTGCGGTTCAGGCGCACGTACCAGTTGGAGAGGTTGTCGCACACGAAGGTCTCTATCAGTCGGCCAGCCAGTGTCGGCTCGTAGTTCTCGTAGTTCTTCTCCACCTCATTGATCAGGGTGCTGAGGGATGAGAGTATCCAGCGGTCTATCTCTGGACGGCGCTCCAGTGCCACCTCGGCCTCCTGACCCGTGAATCCATCGATGTTGGCATAGAGGGCGAAGAGCTTGTAGGTATTGAACAGCGTGCCGAAGAACTTACGGCTCACCTCGCTCACGCCCTCTGGGTCGAACTTCAGGTTGTCCCATGGCGATGCGTTGGTGATCATGTACCAACGGAGTGGGTCCGAACCGTACTGTTCGATGGCAGCAAATGGGTCAATGGCATTGCCCAGACGCTTGGACATCTTCATGCCGTTCTTGTCCAGAACCAGGCCATTGGATACGACAGCCTTGTAGGCTACACTGTCGAAGATCATCGTACCCAGCGCATGCAGGGTGAAGAACCAACCGCGGGTCTGGTCCACGCCCTCGGCGATGAAGTCGGCGGGATAGACCGAACCGTTGTCGAGCGCCTCTTTGTTCTCGAATGGATAGTGGATCTGGGCGTATGGCATGGCACCGCTGTCGAACCACACGTCGATCAGGTCGAGCTCACGCTTCATAGGTTTGCCCGATGGCGACACGAGGATGATGTCATCCACGTAAGGACGGTGCAGGTCGATCTTGTCGTAGTTGGCCTTGTCCATCACGCCGGGCACGAAGCCCTTCTCCTTGTATGGATTGCTCTTCATGAATCCGGCTGCCACCGACTTCTCGATCTCGTTGTACAACTCCTCGACGCTGCCTATGCACATCTCCTCGCGTGTATCGCGGTTGCGCCATATAGGCAGTGGGGTGCCCCAGTAGCGCGAACGTGACAGGTTCCAGTCGTTCAGGTTCTCCAGCCACATGCCAAATCGGCCTGTACCGGTCGATTTAGGTTTCCAGTTGATGGTCTTGTTCAACTCGATCATTCGCTCGCGACAAGCGGTGGAGCGGATGAACCAGCTGTCCAGTGGATAGTACAGCACGGGCTTGTCGGTACGCCAGCAGTGTGGGTAGTTGTGCACGTGCTTCTCTATCTTGAATGCCTGGCTGGCTGCCTTCATCTCGAGGCAGATCTTGATGTTCAGGTCGTCGGCCTTGGCTGCTGCCTCGGCGTCATACTTGCCACCCTGGTTGAACTCCGGTGCATAGGCATTCTTGACGAACTGTCCTGCATGTACGGCGTAGGCAGCCTGATCGATGCAGTGCTCCACGAATGGGGCAGCCAACTCCTCCTCGACGTAGTACTTACCGGTCATATCGACCATTGGACGGGTCTCGCCCAACTGGTTGATCATATACAGGCCTGGCACGTCGGCAGCCTTGGCTACCTTGGCATCATCGGCACCGAAGGTTGGTGCGATGTGCACGATACCGGTACCGTCCTCGGTCGTTACGTAGTCTCCTGCTATGACGCGGAAGGCCATCTCGGCGATCTCCACGAATCGGTCCTGACCGAAGTCGAAGACTTTCTCGGGATGCTCTTGCGCGTACTTATTAATAAAGGGAGCGCTCAGGTCCGACACTTTCTCGCATGGCTTGACCCATGGCATCAACTGCTTGTATGCTATGCCTACCAGGTCCTTACCCTTGCAGCGGCCCAGGATGTGGTATGGCAGTTTCTTGCCATCGACCTTGTTGATGTCGAGTGCCTCCATGTCTGCCAGACTCTGCATCTCCTCTCCTGCCAGGTAGGCCTTCAGTCGGGCCTCGGCCAGGATCAGCGTGAACTTCTCTCCGTTGTATGGGTTGAAGGTCTGCACGGCTACATAGTCGATGTTAGGACCGACGCACAGCGCGGTGTTCGATGGCAGGGTCCATGGTGTGGTGGTCCATGCCACGAAGGCGAGACGGCCCCAGGCGTTCAGTTCGCTCAATGGGGCGAGTGCCTCCAGCTTGGCATCGGCGGTATCCTTGACCTCGAAGACGCCCGTCACGGTCGTATCCTTGACGTCACGGTAGCAACCTGGCTGGTTCAACTCGTGGCTGGACAGTCCTGTACCTGCGGCTGGCGAGTATGGCTGGATGGTGTAGCCCTTGTAGAGCAGTCCCTTGTTGTAGAGCTGCTTCAGCATCCACCACAGGGTCTCGATGTATCGGTTGTCGTATGTGATGTACGGATTATCCAGGTCCACCCAGTAACCCATCTTGTGGGTCAGGTCGGTCCACTCCTTGGTATATTTCATCACCTCCTTGCGGCAGGTGGCATTGTATTCATCTACGGAGATTTTCTTGCCGATATCCTCCTTGGTGATACCGAGGGCTTTCTCTACGCCCAGTTCTACGGGCAGTCCGTGGGTGTCCCAGCCTGCCTTTCGCTTGACCTGGTAACCCTTCATGGTCTTGAAGCGGCAGAATATATCCTTGATGGAACGAGCCATGACGTGGTGTATGCCCGGCATTCCATTGGCTGACGGGGGACCCTCATAGAACACGAACGACGGATGACCCTCTCGTGTGGTCATCGACTTATCAAACACCTGATTCTCATCCCATTTCTTCAGGACTTCCTTATTGATGTCTGACAGATTGAACTTGTTATATTCTGCGAATTTCATATTATTAAAAATTTTGCGCGCAAAGATACATAATTTTATCATATATTCCAAATTTTCCTACATTTTTCTATCAGTTGCGCGGAAATATGGAACTCTGATTGAACGAATTGAGAACTGGAATTACTAGAATAACCAGAATTATTTTGATTACTAGAATTTTTAGAATTATAAGAATTACATCCACTTGACGCGGGAACCACACGGGAATGAGGAACGCAGATCGAACGGATAGGACAAGATTAGAACAGATTTTTTAAGGAACACCGAATTTAGACAAATTAAAACATAAAATTTTCGTTTCGTTCGTTTATTTCGTGTTCAAAAAAATTAAACAAATTAGGAACGAACTCAAGAATTACTAGAATAACCAGAATTATTTTGATTACTAGAATTTTTAGAATTTTAAGAATTACATCTACTTGACGCGGGAACCACACGGGAATGAGGAACGCAGATCGAACGGATCAAACAAGATTAGAACAGATTTTTTAAGGAACACCGAATTTAGACAAATTAAAACATAAAATTTTTCGTTTCGTTCGTTTTTCATTTTCCGCTGTTTCCAGTTAGGCAGCACGCCGAAGGTGTGCGGGAATACAGGCGGGGGCGTGAGCCCCCGCCTTCGACAGTAGCACGCAGGAGATTGTATCGAGCGCCGAAGGTGCGACAGAAGGTATATTTGCCCCGCAAATATACCGCGCTTTGACCGGGTTCAACTCTCTCCAACCAATGTTTGTCCTCTGCAGAAACGGAGAACGCCCCGCAGGGGCAGCACCATAAACCAATCGCCATCCCTCCATCATCGGCGAAACGCATCAAACATTAAACATAAAACCTCACCAAGGATACTTATTGCCCCGCCCAAGGGTATCTCCTCCAAGGCTCCAGCATAAGTGCAGCGTAAGTGAAATGTCTTACTCTTCACTTACGCTCCTCTTACGCTCACTACTCGCACGACTCGACTTGATACTCCTCCCATACTAGGGAATAAAATACTAGAATTATACCCACTGGACTATATAAACTCAAGAATAACAAGAAATATTTTTTACTAGAATTACGGGAATTATAGGAATTATTTTATCACCGAATTAAACGAATTAAAACATATCTTTTCGTTTCGTTCGTTTGATTCGTGTTCAAAAAAAATTAAACAAATTAGGAACGAAGTGCTCAACGGAAAGGCATTTTTGGTTTTCGTTTTCGTACGAAGTTCTCGTTTTCGTCATCGTTTTGGTACGAAGTTTATCACCGAATTGAACGAATTAAAACATAAAATTTTCGTTTCGTTCGTTTATTTCGTGTTCAAAAAAATTAAACAAATTAGGAACGAAGAATTTGAGAAATACGAGATTTTTTTACTAGAATTAGAGAATTATAGGAATTATTAAAGCACTAGAATTACGGGAATTATAGGATTATTTGTTACTAGAATTAGAGAATTATAAGAATTCGTGTTTCTGACTCAACGGAAAGGCTTTTTTCGTTTTCGTTATCGTTTTGGTACGAAGTTTTGTTTTCGTCATCGTTTTGGTACGAAGTTTTGTTTTCGTCTGTCGATTCAAACTACACTACTCTTTACCCTTTACTCATTACTCTCTATTATTTATGCGCATTTTTGACAACTCAAACAAACAAAACGAGAGATAAAGTGTCAAATTGCCGAGATAATTTATTTTTTCACTATAGATTGCGAGTTTAAATATAAGAAAAATAATTATCTTTGCGGACGAAAAGTTTCAGCAATAGAAACTGCTTCACATAGGCTTACACGCACAGAGAGAAAAATAATCAACATTTGACAAAATTGTTTTCTTTATTCTCTATGACTGGAAAGGAGCACTTTTATCCCGCGCAGGCGGGTGAGGCTACTGCGGCATGCCTGTGAATAGGTAAACGCTACACATAAGCGAAGCGATGCATATACTAATTCATCTATAATTAATTTTTTATATGTTAAAATTATCTAGATTCAGGCTGCTCCTATGGGCAGTCTTGCTGCTGACAGGCTGGACGTCTGCCAGCGCGACAGAGTTTATTTCTAAAGACTTCATGCTGGGATGTAGCACAAATAAATCTACAGCAGAAGGTTACCTTACCTCAGCAGGCTATACCGTCATTTCCGGAGACCTCAATGCCAGTTGCGGAGAAAATACCAACTACATTTTTCTGGGCATTAAGGAAACCACAGATGCAAGTCAGGCTGTCACGGACATGGCAATATGGAGTGGAGGCGATGCTCCTTCGTCTTTTACTCACGACAACAAGACCTATTACAAGATAACCAAATGTGCCGGATATGACACCAACTATGGAGACCTAAACAAAGGTGTAGGCGGCGAATATCTATATCTATACTATACAACCGATGGCAACACCACAAGTGGAACTTCTTTATTAACCGGAATCAGCGTTGAAATTTTCGGCTCCAGCCAATCCAATAGCAATTACGTCGATTATGCGGGCAACTCAGGCGGCAAGGACTGCAATGCAGGCGCCGGTGGTGACTACATCTATATCAAAAAGACCAAGGGTCACACCCACTCCACCAGCTGCAGAATCTTTTCTCCCTTCAAGCACGAGCATTACTGCCCGGGTTGTGATTATACCTACTCAACTGAGGAACATTCCTTTGTAGATGGTGTTTGCTCGGAGTGTGGATACAACGAGGCTACTGCGCCATTGACATTTATTGCCAATACGGCAGGTAGCACCGTAACGCTTGCCCAGAACGGCACACCCTATGGTGTCTATCTGCAGTATTCGACCGACTACAAGACCTGGAACACCTACACTATAGGCACGACCATCCCCCTGGATAATGTCAATGACTTCGTTCTCTTCCGTTCGTATGTGACACGAAGCCAATTCAGCACGGACATAAACAACTACTATCAGTACCAACTGACCGGTTCGGTCGCAGCGACGGGCAACATCATGACGCTCTTCGATGCCGACGGATCCCGGACCTCGACATCAGAATATGCCCTCTACAGACTGTTCTATGGTCAGACCGCACTGACCAGCGCGCCGTACCTGCCTGCCACCACGTTGGCCGACAATTGCTATCAAAGCATGTTCGAGGGTTGTACCAACCTGACCAGTGCACCAGCGCTACCTGCCAAAAAGTTGGCCGAGCATTGCTATGAATCTATGTTCTATAGCTGTACTGGACTGACCAGTGCACCAGCTCTGCCTGCCACCTCATTGTCAACCAGTTGCTACAGGTCCATGTTCTATGGTTGCAAGAGCCTGACCAGCGCACCAGCGCTACCTGCTGACACACTGGCTGATTATTGCTACTACTCTATGTTTTCGGGCTGCAAAGGTCTGACCAGCGCACCAGCGCTACCTGCTGACACATTGGCTGATTATTGCTACTACTCTATGTTCTCGGGCTGCAAAGGTCTGACCAGCGCACCGGCACTGCCTGCTGACACATTGGCTGATTATTGCTACTACTCTATGTTCTCGGACTGCACAGGTCTGACCAGCGCACCGGCACTGCCTGCTGACACATTGGCGAGCTATTGCTATGCCTATATGTTCTCGGGCTGCACAGGTCTGACCATCGCACCGGCACTTCCTGCCACAACGCTGTCCGACTATTGCTATGCCTATATGTTCACGGGTTGCACAAGCCTCAACGAGGTATCAGTCGCCTTTACCGAATGGACAGAGAACGCCACCGAAGGGTGGCTCACCGATGTAGCGGAGGAGGGCATCTTCGTCTGCCCAACAGCATTGCCACGCACCCGAGGCAACGACTACATACCTACAGATTGGAACGTACCTGAGTACCTCACCTTCACTGCCAAGAAAGCCAATAGTTATGTAATACTCCTTAAAAGCGGTGGCCCTGCCGACGTCAGCCTGCAGTATTCTACAGACGGCCTCACATGGAGTGACTACACCATTGGCTACCACATAGAACTGGCTGACTCTGCCGACTTTGTATCCTTCCGTGCCACATCGACCAACAGCAGATTCACCATCAATCCCTACCATTATTACCGATTCTTTTTGGGCGACTCCATTGCCGCATCGGGCAACATAATGTCGCTCCTGGACAAGACCTGCCAACAGACCTCCGTACCTGAGTATGCATTCTGCGAACTATTCCAAGGGGAAAGCAACCTGATCAGCGCACCCGCTCTGCCTGCCACTACATTGGCAGATAGTTGCTACTACATGATGTTCGATGGCTGTACCGGTCTGACCAGCGCACCCGCTCTGCCTGCCACAAAATTGGCAGAGGGTTGCTATAATAAAATGTTCAATGGCTGCACCAGCCTGACCAGCGCACCAGTTCTACCTGCCGATTCATTGGCCAATTATTGCTATGATGGTATGTTCCAAGGCTGCACCAGCCTCAACGAAGTAAATGTCGCATTCACCTCTTGGGTAGCGGGTGCTACCGAAGGCTGGCTCGATGGCGTAGCGGAGGAGGGCACCTTCTACTGCCCAACTGCATTGCCACGCACCCGAGGCATCAGCTATATACCCGAAGGTTGGGACGCACCTGAGTACCTCACCTTCACTGCCAAGAAAGGCAATAATTATGTACGACTCCAAAAAGGCGGTTCCCCTGCCGACGTCAGCCTGCAGTATTCTACAGACGGCCTCACATGGAGCGACTACACCATTGGCAGCACCATCACCCTGGCTGACTCTGCCGACTTTGTATCCTTCCGTGCTACATCGAACAACAGTACATTCAGCACCAGTATCAGCAATTATTACCGATTCGAGTTGGGTGACTCTATTGCCGCATCGGGCAATGTCATGTCACTGCTGGACAAGACCTGCCAGCAGACATCAGTGCCAGAATATGCTTTCTTCAAGTTGTTCATGAACCAACCGAAACTAACCAGCGCACCTTCCCTGCCTGCTACCTCATTGGCATATTACTGCTATAACTATATGTTCTATGGTTGTACAGGTCTGACCGCAGCTCCTGCGCTGCCTGCCACTAAATTGGCATCCTATTGCTATAAAGGAATGTTCGCTAGCTGTACCAACCTTGCCAGCGCGCCTGCTCTGCCTGCCACAACATTGGCTGAGGGTTGCTATAACGGAATGTTCCACAACTGCATAAGCCTAACTGATGCGCCAGCACTGCCTGCCACTAAATTGGCTGAGGGTTGCTATTCAGGTATGTTCAATGACTGTTCCAATCTGACCAACGCGCCCGCTCTGCCTGCCACTTCATTGGCTGATGGTTGCTATTCAGGTATGTTCATTGGATGTACTAACCTTGCCAGCGCGCCCGCTCTGCCAGCTACTACAATGGCAGATAGTTGCTATCATTATATGTTCGCTGGCTGTACCAACCTTGCCAGCGCGCCCGCTCTGCCTTCCACTTCATTGGCTGGGGGGTGCTATTCCTATATGTTCGCTGGCTGTACCAACCTTGCCAGCGCGCCCGTTCTGCCTGCCACCACATTGGCAAGCAATTGCTATCGAAACATGTTCGCTAGCTGTACCAACCTTGCCAGCGCGCCCGCTCTGCCTGCCACTTCATTGGCAGATGGTTGCTATTCTTATATGTTCGCTGGTTGTACCAACCTCAACGAAGTAAATGTCGCATTCACCTCGTGGTTGGATGGCGCAACCCAAGAATGGCTCAATGGCGTAGCGGAAGAGGGCACCTTCGTCTGCCCAACAGCATTGCCACGCACCCGAGGCATCAGCTATATACCCGAAGGTTGGGACGCTCCCGAGTACCTCACCTTCACTGCCAAGAAAGGCAATAATTATGTACGACTCCAAAAAACCGGTTCCCCTGCCGACGTCAGCCTGCAGTATTCTACCGACGGCCTCACATGGAGCGACTACACCATTGGCAGCAACATCACCCTGACTGACTCTGCCGACTTTGTATCCTTCCGTGCCACATCGACCAACAGCAGATTCAGCACCAGAGAAAGTGACTTTTACTATTTTACTTTTAACGATTCCGTCGCTGCATCGGGCAACATCATGTCGCTCCTGGACAAGACCTGCCAGCAGACTTCCGTACCTGAGTATGCATTCTTCGATTTATTCATAAATGTGATGAACCTGACCAGTGCCCTGACATTGCCTGCCACAAAATTGGCTAAAAGTTGCTATCGAGAAATGTTCTATGGCTGTACCAGCCTGACCAGCGCACCAGCTCTGCCTGCTGACACATTGGCTGAAGGTTGCTATTCTGGTATGTTCTATGGCTGTACCAGCCTGACCAGCGCACCCGCCCTGCCAGCTGACACATTGGCTATAGGTTGCTATAATGGTATGTTCAGTGACTGCACCAGTCTGACCAGCGCACCCGCTCTGCCAGCCGATTCATTGGCTAATAGTTGCTATTGTTATATGTTCGCGCGCTGTACCAATCTGACCAACGCACCAGCTCTGCCTGCTGACACATTGGCTGAATGTTGCTATGCTGGCATGTTCTATGGATGCACCAGCCTGACCAGCGCACCAGCACTGCCGGCCGACACATTGGCCGAAGCTTGCTATGAGAGTATGTTCTATAACTGTACCAATCTGACCAGCGCACCAGCACTGCCGGCCGACACATTGGCCGAAGCTTGCTATGAGAGTATGTTCTATAACTGTACCAACCTCAGAGAAGTTAAAGTCGCATTCACCTCTTGGGTGGAGGGAGCTACCGAAGGCTGGCTCGAAGGCGTAGCGGAGGAGGGCACCTTCGTCTGCCCAACTGCATTGCCACGCACCCGAGGCATCAGCTATATACCCGAAGGCTGGGATGTACCTGAGTACCTCACCTTCACTGCAAAGAAAGGCAATAATGGCGTAAGCCTCCAAAAAGCCGGTTCCCCTGCCGACGTCAGCCTGCAGTATTCTACCGACGGCCTCACATGGAGCGATTACACCATTGGCAGCGCCATCACCCTGGCAGACTCTGCCGACTTTGTATCCTTCCGTGCCACATCGACCAACAGCAGATTCAGCATCGGTGAAACGGACTTTTACAAGTTTACTTTTAACGATTCCGTCGCTGCATCGGGCAACATCATGTCGCTCTTGGACAAGACATGCCAACAGACTTCCGTACCAGAATGTGCATTCTACTATCTATTCCAATGGAATACTAACCTAACCAGTGCACCTGCTCTGCCTGCCACTACATTGGCAGATAGTTGCTACTGCAATATGTTCATAGGCTGCACCGGTCTGACCAGCGCACCCGCTCTGCCTGCCACAAAATTGGCTAATAGTTGCTATGATAGCATGTTCAATGGCTGCACCAGTCTGAACAGCGCACCGGCTCTGCCTGCTGACTCATTGGCCGAGCATTGCTATGAAGGCATGTTCGCTGACTGCACAAGTCTGACCAGCGCACCCGCTCTGCCAGCCGATTCATTGGCTAACAGTTGCTATAAATATATGTTCTATGGCTGCACCAGTCTGAACAGCGCACCCTCCCTGCCTGCCGACACATTGGCCGAAGGTTGCTATAATAGTATGTTCAGTGGCTGTACAGGTCTGACCAACGCACCAGTACTGCCGGCCGACACATTGGCCGAAGGTTGCTATAACTATATGTTCTATGGCTGCACCAACCTCAACGAAGTAAATGTCGCATTCACCTCTTGGGTAGCGGGTGCTACCGAAGGCTGGCTCGATGGCGTAGCGGAGGAGGGCACCTTCTTCGGCCCAACAGCATTGCCAAGCACCCGAGGCATCAGCTATATACCCGAAGGCTGGGAAATCGTATCGGAAATCCCAGACTACCTCACCTTCACTGCCAAGAAAGGCGACAATGGCGTAACCCTCATAAAAATCGGTTCCCCTGCCGACGTCAGCCTGCAGTATTCTACCGACGGCTTCACATGGAGTGACTACACCATCGGCAGCACCATCGCCCTGGCTGACTCTGCCGACTTTGTATCCTTCCGTGCTACATCGACCAACAGCAGATTCAGCACCAATTCCAGCAATTATTACCGATTCGTGCTGGACGACTCCATTGCTGCATCGGGCAACATCATGTCGCTTCTGGACAAGACATGCCAACAGACATCTGTTCCAGAATTTGCATTCAAAAAATTGTTCGAGACACAGCATACATTGACTCAGGCTCCAGCACTGCCTGCCACTACCCTGGCAAGATATTGCTATCATGGAATGTTTGAATACTGTGATAATCTGACCAACGCTCCTACACTGCCAGCTACTACATTGACAAGCCGTTGCTATGAGTCAATGTTCTTTAGGTGCCAAAGTCTGACCACTGCACCTGCTCTACCTGCCACGGCATTGGCTGATAGTTGCTATAGGTATATGTTCTATGGCTGTACCAGCCTGACCAGTGCACCCGACCTGCCAGCTACGTCATTGACTAAACGTTGCTATGAATATATGTTCAAAAATTGTACCTGTCTGACCCAGACACCTGCCTTGCCTGCTGACACTTTGGCAGAGGAGTGTTACGGTACAATGTTCTCTGACTGTACCAGTCTGACCCAGGCACCCGCCTTGCCTGCTGACTCTATGGCCACAGGATGTTACTACGGCATGTTCGATGGCTGTACCGGTCTGACCCAGGCTCCTGCTTTGCCTGCTGACTCTCTGGCCACAGAATGTTACTACGGCATGTTCAATGACTGTACCGGTCTGACCCAGGCTCCTGCTTTGCCTGCTGAGACTATGGCGGACAGCTGCTACTTTGGTATGTTCAATGGCTGTACCAACCTGACCAAGGCCCCTGCCCTGATTGCCGAGACTCTGGCCAAGGATTGCTACTATGGTATGTACGCTGGCTGTACCAGCCTCGACAAGGTCATCGTCAACATCTCTGATGCCGATGAATTTGCCCAGACAGGTCTTTGGCTGTCTGGCGCAGCATCGACTGGCTCTTTCGTCTGCCCAAGCACTCTGGACACCACAAGCCTGTCTCGCGGAGTGAACAACATCCCATCGGGTTGGACCGTTGAGCCGTTCCTCACTGAGGTCACGCTGAACAGCAAGGGCTACGCTACCTACTCGGCCAGCGTAGATATGGTAACGGATGTAGAGAATACGGCCTACACCTGCCAGGTAGAGGGTGACGAGATCCACTGCTCGGCCATCGACTCTATCCCTGCCGGAACGGGCGCTCTCCTGGTGGGCGATGCAGGCGAAACCATCCGCCTGCACATGGTACTGGACGCTCCTGCTGTCGAGGACAATGACCTGCGCGCCACGACCAGCGACTCGCTCTACGTGGAGCCTATGCCGGAAGAGGGTACTAACTATGCCCTGAACGGCAGTAAGTTCCTCCGCTACGTCGGCTCGGCATTCGTAGCCAACAAGGCTTACTTCAACCTGCCTGTAGCCATTGCCGCCAGCGCCGCCGAACTCCGCCTGGTATTCGACGACCTGATTGCCGAGGAGGACGAGACGACTTCTGTCAACTCGATCTCTACCGACGACGCTGACCAGACTCCTGCCTTCTCGCTCCAGGGCCAGCGCGTCACCACCGACGCCAAGGGCCTGCAGGTCCGCAACGGTCATGTGATCTTCAAGAAATAATCTATCCGGTCGGTCCGCCCCGGCGGACTGACCTCTATTTATAATCGTCTAAAATGAAAAAGTATATTTCTCCTGAAATTATCGTCGTCTCGCTCGACACGGAAGCAGTGCTCATGGCCAACAGCCCCATCGGATGGGGTGACGGCGAGACTGGCACAATGGAAGCACCTCAGACTCGCGGCCGCGGATGGTCCGAGTACGAACAAGAATAAGCAATCAGGCGGGAGACTCTCCCGCCTGATTACTTTTTAAATACTAGAATTCGATACACACGAGAATCACGAGAATCACGAGAATTATTTTTTTACTAGAATTTTTAGAATTATAGGAATTAACGCTTCCTGTCGAAGAAAATCTCAAGAATTTGAGAATTAGGAGAATTATTTTATCACCGAATTAAACAAATTAAACTAAGAATTTTCGTCTCTTTCGTTTATTTCGTGTTCTAAAAAATTAAACAAATTAGGAACGAAGTTTTTTGTTTTCGTTATCGTTTTGGTACGAAGTTTATCACCGAATTTAGACGAATTAAAACATAGCATTTTCGTTCCATTCGTTCCGTTCGCGCTCAAAAATATTAAACAAATTAGGAACGAAGTTCTTTCGTTTCTTTCGTGTTCTAAAAAAATTAAACAAATTAGGAACTCAAGAATTTGAGAATTAGGAGAATTATTTTTTACTAGAATTAGGGGAATTATAGGAATTATTATATCACCGAATTAAACGAATTAAACTAAGAATTTTCGTTTTTTTTGTTTATTTCGTGTTCTAAAAAATTAAACAAATTAGGAACGAAGTTTTTCGTTTTCGTTATCGTTTTCGTTATCGTTTTCGTACGAAGTTTTTCGTTTTCGTACAAAGCTCTTCGTGTTCGCACGAAGAGCTTTGTCTCTTGCGTCATCATTGCGCACATTTGACAAATATAGGCAGGAAATTGACAAGTGAAGTGAGCAAAACAGAACAATTTTGAGGAATTATGAAGTTTTGGCGGATATTTTACACACTGATAAGAATAATTGGAATATAATACATTATTTTTGCACTTGAAAAAAGGTATCTAAGGTATTTATTCATCCGAAATATTTGAGGCTTAGACGTGTGAAATAGAAAACTTCAAATAGGAGCATAAAAACCAACCATCCGAAATTGTTGTTGTGTACTTATACTACATATCGCTTACATTTCAGTTAAGCCACACTTACAACAAGCACGTTCCGAGGCAACCCCCCGGCACCCGATTGCAGTGCTGCTGCAGGGGCAAACGTAATCATAACGCATACACTTTATGTTCTACATTTATAACATTTCTCTATCAACAAAAATGAAAAGAGTCAAATTAAGGCTGCTCCTATGGGCAGTCCTACTGCTGACAGGCTGGACGTCTGCCAGCGCGACTGAGTTTATTAAAGCCGATTTCTGTTACTCCTGGGATGACGCCCAAGACTGGGCAATAAATAAGGTTAAAGAATCAGGCTTCGACCATCGATTAGACTATGATTTCAACGCCGGTTGTGGTACCAAGTCCGGCTATATCTACATAGGCTACACGACTACGACCAATCCGGCAGAGGCCTGCACAGACATTATGTTTGTAGTGAGAGGCGATGCATATTCCCCAGATAAAATGTATTACAACGGAAAGACCTACAAGGTTCTGAAAAAAGGATGGAACGGAGGAAACAGCAGCACCGACTGGGACTTCAACAACCATGCTAAAGGCCAATATATTTTCATGTATTATACCTCAGATGGCAATACGGAACCAGGCGCAGAACTCATCACTGAATTGTCGGCCAACACCACAAGTAACGGATTCACGTACGCCAAGCAGTTTACTGGTTTTGACTCCAATAACAATGCAACCGGCGTAGGTGGCAGTGCCAACCTCAATGAAGGAGCTGGAGGCAACACTTGTTACCTCAGCATCAAGAAGGGGCACAAACACGGTTCGGACTACAGGGCCATTTCTCCATTCCAGCACGAGCATTATTGCGCAAGTTGCGGACATATCTACGGAAAAGAGAATCACAACTTTGTAAATGGAGTATGCACGAAGTGTGGATACAACGAGGCTACTGCACCATTGACATTTATTGCCAAGACAGCAGGAAGCACGGTAAGACTTCACACGAAAGATACTCCCTATAGCGCCGATATGCAATATACCAGAGACTATGTCACATGGAGTACATACAGCATAGGCTCGACTGTCAAACTGAATAAGGTCAATGACTTTGTTGCCTTCCGTTCATCTGCAACACGGACCCAATTCAGCAAGGACAATGACAATTATTATCACTACCAACTGACGGGTTCGGTCGCAGCAACGGGCACCGTCATGACGTTGTTCTCTCCAAAAGGCACCCGGACCACTGTATCTCAATATGCCCTGAACAAACTTTTTTATAATCAGACGGCGCTGATCAGTGCCCCGTACCTACCAGCCACGTCGTTGGGCAGCAATTGCTATGAAAGCATGTTCGAGGGCTGTACTGGACTGACCAGTGCACGTACCCTGCCAGCAACGACATTGAGCAGCAATTGTTACAAAGGCATGTTCAAGGGTTGTACCAATCTGACCAGTGCACCCGAACTAAAAGCTACAACCCTGGCACAGAATTGCTGTACAAGCATGTTCGAGGGCTGTATCAAACTGACCAATGCACCTGAACTAAAAGCCACAACCCTGGCATCGAATTGCTATGAAGGCATGTTCAAGGGTTGCATCAAACTGACCAGTGCACCTGCTCTGCCAGCGAATACCATGAAGAGCTATTGCTATTACAATATGTTCAATGGCTGTACCAGCCTGACCAATGCACCAACACTTTCCGCCGCGTCACTGGCAGAAAATTGTTATGAAAGCATGTTCGAAGGCTGTACCAGCCTTGTCTATGCGCCTGCATTAAGTGCCTATACATTGGCAAGTGGATGCTACCTCAGCATGTTCAAGGGCTGTCAAAAATTGAAACAGTGCCCAACTCTGCGAGCCACTTCTCTGGCTACCGATTGCTATCATAGCATGTTCGAGGGCTGTATCGCACTGACCAATGCATCCGAACTGCCTGCTACTGAGCTGAAGGAGAATTGCTACGACAGCATGTTCCGCAACTGTACAGGGTTGACATCGGCGCCATACATGCCTGCCACCACATTGGTCACCGGCTGCTACAACAATATGTTCGAGGGTTGCTCCAACCTGAGCAAAGTAAGAGCCTATTTCGGTTCATGGGTCAATGGCGCCACGACCGACTGGCTCAAAGAAGTGGCACAGAATGGTCACTTCTACAGCACTCCAACTTTACCACTGACCCGAGGCACCAGTTATATACCCGAAGGCTGGGACGCGCCTGAGTGCGACTATCTGAGGTTTACTGCCAATGTCGCTAACTCTACAATCAGCATCTCGCAGGAAGATGATTACTGGGAATTGGAATACTCACGCGACGGCATCAACTGGACCAATTACGAAACAGATGAGGTTATCACATTAAGTGAGGCTGGAGACCAGGTGTTCTTGCGCAACAAAACCGTAGTAGAGGATTATTTGGAGGTTGAAGAGTCAAGTCACATCGAGGAACATCATCACATCCATTTAACTGGGTCCGTAGCAGCATCCGGCAATATCATGTACCTATTGGATCATGACGGAGAAAAGAGAACCGTTTCATACGAAGGATTCTATGGTCTATTCCAGGGTGAATCGGCATTGACCAGTGCGCCAACATTAACCGCGACGACATTGGGTATTGATGCCTACGCTTATATGTTCTTTGAATGTCCCAATCTACACGAAGTCGAGGTTGCATTCTCCGCTTGGCCGGAAAATGCTACTAAGCAATGGCTCACTGGGGCAGCCTCCCAAGGTACATTTATCTGTCCACCATCTCTGCCACGCACCCGAGGCGAGCACTATATTCCTGAAGGCTGGAATGTACCCGAGTACCTCACCCTGACAGCCAAGAAAGCAGGTGCTACCGTACGACTTCACAAATCTGGCTCTCCTGCCGACATCAGCCTGCAGTATTCTACGGACGGTGTCAACTGGAAAGGTTACACCATCGACGAATCCATCACCCTGGCCAACGTCAACGACTACGTCTGCTTCCGTGCCACATCGACCAACAGCAGATTCAGCACCGGCGATTGGCACTATTACATATTCGAACTGGGAGACTCAATTGCCGCATCGGGCAACGTCATGTCGTTGCTGGACAAAACCTGCCAGCAGACATCAGTACCGGAACGTGCTTTCTGCAAGTTGTTCATGAACCAACCGAAACTAACCAGCGCACCTTCCCTGCCTGCTACCTCATTGGCATATAGCTGCTATAGCAATATGTTCGAAGGTTGTACAGGTCTGACCGCAGTTCCTGCCCTGCCTGCTACCTCATTGGCATATGGCTGCTATAGCAATATGTTCAAAGGTTGTACAGGTCTCACCGCAGTTCCTGCCCTGCCAGCTACTTCATTGGCTGATTACTGTTATAGCAATATGTTCGAAGGTTGCTCCAACCTCAACGAAGTAAATGTTGCATTCACCTCGTGGTCGAATAGCGCGACAACTAATTGGCTCAATGGCGTTGCATCGACCGGTACCTTCACCTGCCCATCATCACTGCCACGCAACCGGGGCATCGATTATATACCCGAAGGCTGGGATGCACCTGAGTACCTCACCCTGACTGCCCAGAAAGCAGGTGCTACCGTACAGCTCACCAAGAATGGCTCTCCTGCCAGCGTCAGCCTGCAGTACTCCACCCGATACAGCAATTGGAGTGACTACGCCATCGGTAGCACCATCACCCTGGCTGACTCTGCCGACTATGTACGCTTCCGTGCGACATCGACCAACAGTAGATTCAGCACCATTGCCAACAATTACTACATGTTCGTACTGGGTGACTCTATTGCCGCATCGGGTAATGTCATGTCACTGCTGGACAAGACCTGCAAGAAGACATCAGTGGCTGAATACGCATTCTACAATTTGTTTGGAGGACAGACTTCCTTAACCCAGGCCCCAGAACTTCCAGCAACGACGTTGTCTAATAGTTGCTATTCTCATATGTTCTATGGCTGCACGGGATTGATTAACGCCCCTGTTCTACCTGCAAAGACGTTGGCCGGAAATTGCTATGAAGGAATGTTCGCCTATTGTATTGGTCTGACCCAGGCCCCAGAACTCCCTGCAACGACGATGGCTATCAATTGCTACTACGAAATGTTCAGCGGATGTACGAGACTGACAAACGCACCAGATCTGCCTGCGACGACGTTAGCCGAAAATTGCTATGAAGAAATGTTCACGGATTGTACCCATCTAATCAACGCACCCGAACTACCAGCGACAACATTGGCTATTGGTTGTTATGCAAACATGTTCCAGGGTTGTACCAATCTGACTCAGGCCCCTGTGTTACCTGCTGCAACATTAACAGAATATTGTTATGAAAACATGTTCCAGGATTGTACCAATCTGACTCAGACCCCAGTGTTACATGCTGCAACATTAACAGAATCTTGCTATAACAAGATGTTCTCGGGTTGTATCAATCTAAACAAAGTCATCGTCAATTTTTCGGATGCTAAATATTTCAATTTAAATGCCGAAGAGGCAGACGCAACAATAGGCTGTTCAGATTTTGAAGCGAATTCTCCGACTTTTGAATGGTTAGCAGACGTAGCTTCGACCGGTACCTTCGTATGCCCAAGCACAATGGACGTTACGAAACTGTATCGCGGAAGCAACAACATCCCATCGGGCTGGACCGTTGAGCCATTCCTCACCGAAGTCACGCTGAACAGCAAGGGCTATGCTACCTACTCGGCCAGCGTAAATATGGTAACGGATGAAGAGGAGAAGGCCTTTGCTTGCAAGGTTGAGGGCGACGAGATCCACTGCACGGCTATCGACTCTATCCCTGCCGGCACCGGTGCTCTCCTGGTAGGCGATGCCGGCGAAACCATCCGCCTGCACATGGTACTGGACGCTCCTGCTGTAGCCGACAATGACCTGCGCGCCACGACCAGCAGCTCGCTCTACGTGGAGCGTATCCCGAAAGAGGGCTTTAACTATGTCCTGAACGGCAGCAAGTTCCTCCGCTACACGGGTGCGACATTCGCTGCCAACAAGGCTTACTTCAACCTGCCTGCAGTGGTTGCCGCCGGCGCCGCCGAACTCCGCCTGGTATTCGACGACCTGATTGCCGAGGAGGACGAGACGACTTCTATCAACTCGATCTCTACCGACGACGCTGACCAGACTCCAGCCTTCTCGCTCCAGGGCCAGCGCGTCACCACCGACGCCAAGGGCCTGCAGGTCCGCAACGGTCATGTGATCTTCAAGAAATAATCTATCCGGTCGGTCCGCCCCCGCCCTCTGACGGGGACGGCCCCTCCTAAATTGTCTGACAATATGAAAAAGTATATTTCTCCTGAAATTATCGTCGTCTCTCTCGACACGGAATCGGTCCTCATGGCCAACAGCCCCATCGGTTTCGGCGACGGCACTACGCCCTCAATGGAAGCACCCCAGACTCGCGGCCGCGGATGGTCCGAGTACGAACAAGAATAAGCAATCAGGCGGGAGACTCTCCCGCCTGATTACTTATTATGACTAGAATTATATACACTCGAGATTTATAAACTCAAGAATTGGAGAATTACGAGAATTAATTTTACTAGAATTTTCAGAATTATAGGAATTAACGCTTCCTGTCGAAGAAAATCTCAAGAATTTGAGAATTACGAGAATTTTTTAAATACTAGAATTACGGGAATTATAGGAATTTTTGTTACTAGAATTAGGGGAATTATAGGAATTATTTTATCACCGAATTTAGACGAATTAAAACAGAAAAATTTCGTTTTTTTTGTTAAATTCGTGTTCTAAAAAAATTAAACAAATTAGGAACGAAGTTTTTGTTTTCGTTATCGTTTTGGTACGAAGTTTTCGTTTTCGTTCGTTTATTTCGTGTTCTAAAAAAATTAAACAAATTAGGAACGAAGTTCACTCGCACATGACCAGGAGGGTCATAGAGAAGAGGATGAACAGAGCAATGAGGATGACAGTGGACATGCACCCGCCCTTGGACTTACCTCCCTTGCCATAATACTCGGGTATGTCACCCGTATGGCGGCGATAGTCGTAGTCGCGCATCATGTCGTCAGATGAAGAAGAGAAGAAAGACATAGCTAAATTCAAAGACGATTAAGATAAATAGAGAACGAAGTGAACGATGGTAGCGATAATAACGTTGAGAACGTTGGTAGCGATAATAACGTTAGTAACGATATTAACGTTAAGAACGATATTAACGTTGTGAACGACATTAACGACATGAAATACGTGTGTTCCGACTGTCGATTCAAACGACACTACTCTTTACCCTTTACCCTTTACTCTCTAAGGCACTACTCTCTTATAAAATTCGTGCGCAGCGGTGGTTCCTGTTGCGGCAGGTCGGCAAGGTCGGTGCGGAGGTGGCGTAGCATCCAGGCCATGTTCCGGGCGAGGGTGCGCATGGTCTGCATACCCTCTTCGTCCATAGCTACTTGGCCGGGCGTCTGGCCGTACGCGAGGTTCCAGTATTGCGAACTGACCACAGGCATATTCATCATCGTATAGTATTTATTGAGGCGGTCGAAGGTGGAGGTAGCTCCGCCACGGCGGCAGACGACGACACTGGCTGCAGGTTTGTATTGCAGTTCGCGACCTAAGGAATAGAAGACTCGGTCCAGCAGAGCGCAGAGCGAACCATTGGGCCCGCCATAATAGACTGGAGAACCGACAATGAGGCCATCTATGCCATCCTTGACTGCCCGCCACACGCGGTAGTAGAGATCGTCATTGAAGGTGCACTTGCCCTGACGACCACACCAGCCGCAGGCTATACAGCCCTGCACAGCACCTTTGCCGAGATTGATTATCTCGGTATCTATCTGTTCCTCCTGCAGCACCTTCGCTATCTCGCTCAATGCTGTATATGTATTGCCCCGCTCTCGGGGACTGCCATTGATTAAAAGTACACGCATACTTGGGTAAGGGGGTGAATGGGGGGAATGGGGTCAATGGGGTTAATGGGCAATTCCAACTGACTGAATTAATGTCTATTAATGACGATTAATGGAGTAAAATATAACCCTACCATATTAATGGAGTTCTTCTCTCAACTGACTGAATTAATGTCTATTAATGACGATTAATGGAGTAAAATATAACCCTATCAATTAATGGAGTTCTTCTCTCAACTGACTGAATTAATGTCTATTAATGACGATTAATGGAGTAAAATATAACCCTACCATATTAATGGAGAAATTTATCTCACCCAGCAGAAGGACATCAGTACGTCAATTGAAGGACATGGTGGCCGCTGGTGAGAGAGGTGGTGGCGAAGCCTGATTGGACCTTCAGGCGGCACTTCTTGCCGTCCAGGACAGCATGGTGGCGGCGGGAGGGACAAGGGACGGACACCACGGCGGAAGTGCCGGCAGGGACAGAGACCTCCAGGAGGTAACTGTCAGCAGATTGGTGGACAGAGACATGGACAGGGCCCTTGATGGTGGGGACCTTGGCCTCCGCCCATTCCAGTGAGCCCAGTTGCGGTTGAATCAGCATCGAAGACCAGCCCGGAGAGAGCGGACGTACACCCATCAGGCGGCGCGGGATGATATTGGCAGGAGCCGTACCCCAGGCATGGTTCCAGTCCAGGTTCGGTTTGTAGCGGGCATCCCAGGCCTCGAGCGTCATGGTCGAGCCCACCTGAAGCATGTTGTACCAGCTGCGGGGACCGCGGTCAGTGAGCAGTTGCAGGGCATAGTCCGCCTCACCAGCCTCGTAGAGGGCATCGAGCAAGAACTGAGCGCCATAGACGCTGCATGCCATGCCACGACTGCGCACGAAGGCGATGACCGAATCGCGTCGCTCCTGAGGCACGATGCCGAAAGCCAGCGGCATCATGTTGGCGTGCAGCGAGTGGTGGTCCGTATCGAGTCCATCCAGATAGCAGCTACGGACAGGGTCGAAGAGCAGCGTATTGATTGCCAGACGCACCGAGTCAGCCTTGGAGGCATAGAGACGGGCATCGGCAGTACGACCCAGGGCGGCGGCAATCTCGCCCATCAGGCGGAGCGCCTCGTAGTGGAAGGAGTTGACCACCGTGTTGTAGGTCTTGAGCTGGTAACCGTCCGCCTCGCCAGCCTCCTCCTTGCCCATGCCGAAGGCGCCGCTCTGTGGCCAATCGACGATGTCGTTGATCTGTCGGCCATAGTAGCCGCAGGCACGGAGCAGCTGGCGTGGCTGTTGGCCCACGCGGGTGCTCATCAGTCCGTTGGGCTGCCGCAGGGCATCGAGCGTACGCATACGGAGGATGTCGTAGTCGCGGGCTATGAGCAGCGTGTCGCCCGTGTAGAGATAGTCGTTGTATGCCATGATGAGTGCCTGCAGGATCCACTCCGTGGGCCAGGTGGCGTTCTTACAGAGGTAATCGACCGTATATCGCGCCATCGAGTAGTCCTGGTCCGTGCAGTAGTGCGACAGTTGGTTGATCAGGGCATCCGCCTCGTACGGGATACGTTCGCGGTCGCCATCGACGTACACGCCACAGAAGGAGGTAGCCTGGATGGTGTATCGGCACAGGTCCCACACCTGGTTGAGCACCTCGTCCGACGAGCGGAACGACGCGCCATCCTCGTCCCAACGGTAGTGGACGGCGGGACGCACCAGCTGACGCACCTGTGCTCCGTGGCGCGTCTCGATCTCGCAGTAACGGTAGGGATAGACCTCGCCCACATAGTCGGGCATCAACACAGGACGCACATCCTGTCCCTGACGCTTGATCATCGCGTTGCGGCGGTCAGGCGGCAACGAGAGCCTGTAGGTAGCCACGCCACGATGCACGGGCAGGGTCAATGCCTTGTAGCGCAACGAACCACCCGGTTTGCGGTTGACGTGACCGTCGGCTTGTGCCTCGCCCAGGTGGATGGTGAGGGTATCTGCCTGGTCGGACTCGACAGTGAGGTGCAGTTGTCCGAAGGCGGCGCGCCCGAAGTCGTACATACCACCCTGCTGTGACACGGGTAGTGCATCGGTCTTGACCAACGGGTAGCGGGCAATCTCGCCATCGAGGTGTCCTGCTGTCATGAAGGCAGTCGGCTGTGCGTAGTCCGATACCTGTCCCCGCTCGTCCCACAGACGGACGGTCCAGTAGTAGATGGTACTGGATTGTAGCGGCTTGCCTGCCATACGGATGCCGGAAGCTGCAGTGCTGACGCATCGTCCGCTGTTCCACACATCCGCCAGTGTATCATTGAGCATCTCTGCACGTGTCGCCACGAGTACCTGATAGGCGCTCTGCCGTCCGGTGCCGCTCCATTGCCATCCTAACATCGGGTGTTCGGAATGGATGGTAGCCAACTGATAGGGCGTGCCTGGTTGGCGCAATGCCATGGCTCGGCCGATGGCTTCCCGCGCATCGAACAAGGTAGCCGAAGTGGCATAGCCGCCCTGCCATACTGTCTGGGTCTCGCTCAACAGGTCGGTATAGAGTGTACCTGGTGCTATGCTCTGCGCCAATGCTCCACTGGCTCCAGCTGCACAAAGAATGGTCAATAGAAAACGATATGGGGACATAGTTGAATGGTATTAAAGGAGTATTAAAAGAATTTTAAGGAAGTGACAGAGAAGTGACAGGGAAGTGACAAGGAAGTGACAGGGACGATACAATCTCCTAATGAGATACTGTCTGTACCTCTTCCTATCAAGATGCAAATATAATAATAAAAACGGAATTAGAGAAAAAATCACATGATTTTTATCATCTTAAAGCAATAAACTTCGTACGAAGACGATAACGAAAACGAAAACTTAGTACGAAAACAATAACGAAAACAAAAAACTTCGTTCCTAATTTGTTTAATTTTTTTTGAACACGAAATAAACGAAAGAGACGAAAATGTTATGTTTTAATTCGTTTAATTCGGTGATAAACTTAGTACCAAAACGATAACGAAAACGAAAAATTTCGTTCCTAATTTGTTTAATTTTTTAGAACACGAAACAAACGAACGAAACGAAAAAAAATATGTTTTAATTCGTTTAATTCGGTGATATAATAATTCCTATAATTCTCTAATTCTAGTAAAATAATTCCTATAATTCTAGTAAAAGAAATTCTAGTATAGGGAAATAGTAATGCCCGACTGGGAGCCGGGCATTATAGTATGGGATGAGAGTAGGGAACGGTTACTTGACGATGACATGTTTGCCACCAATCTTGTAAGAGCCCTGCTTGAGGCCGATGTTCTGGCGAGCGATCTCGGCAGATTCAGAGTCAGAAGCAGAGTTGAGTTCGTCAACGCCAGTAGTGTCACCACCCTCGGAAGCGAGGAAAGTCAGCTTCACGTTTTCAGAGAGAGTCTCGCCCTCGGGCATCACGTCGGCCTTGAAGTAGGCGCGGTTAGGAGTAGCCACGATGGCCTTACCATTGTTGAAGTTGATCTTGTCGTACGAGAGGAAGTACATCTTCTCGCCGCGAATCATCTTGCGGTTGTACGATCCGACGAAGGCGCCCTCCACACCGGCAGCATCAGCGATAGGAGCTTCGGCAGCGACGGTCTCACCGACCTGCTCGAAGGATGCCTGGAGCGTGGTGTTGTTATCTACGACAAAGACGTATGGAGTATTGGCTTCCATCGAAGTAACCTCCTGGAAGATCCACTCATCGGCTGAAGCCGACAACAGACGATATACTGTGCAGTCGTGTGCCTTGGCTGCGTATGGCAGACAGATGGTGCCCATCTTGTTGGCAATGACCTGACCATAATCGTTCTTGCAAGGCATTTCGCGTGTAAATGTCTCCTGTGCCATAGCGGCAATGCTGGTTATGGCAGCTGCAACAAAGAGTATAACTTTTTTCATAAGCATTTTGATTTTAATGTGTTTCGGGAGCAAAGATAATAATATTTTTGTAATTGTGCGCAATATTCTCTCATTTTTATGAAATTTTGCCCAATTTACAACGAAAACGAAAAAACTTCGTACCAAAACGAAGACGAAAACAAAAACTCCGTTCCTAATTTGTTTAATTTTTTTTGAACACGAAATAAACGAAAAAAACGAAAATTCTTAGTTTAATTTGTTTAATTCGGTGATAAACTTCGTACCAAAACGATAACGAAAACAAAAAACTCCGTTCCTAATTTGTTTAATTTTTTTGAACACGAAATAATGCGAAAGAGACGAAAAAAATATGTTTTAATTCGTTTAATTCGGTGATGAACTTCGTACGAAAACGATAACGAAAACGAAAAACTCCGTTCCTAATTTGTTTAATTTATTTGAACACGAATCAAACGAACGAAACGAAAAAATATGTTTTAATTCGTTCAATTCGGTGATAAAAGAAAAACGACCAAAACGAAAACGAAAAAATTGTTCTAATCTTGTTTGATCCGTTCAATATGTGTTCCATAAAATGGGGGTATTATCACGAAACAATGGGTCGTCGGTTCGATGGCGATTGGGATGCGGTTCGTGTACGATTCGATAGGGATGACCAATCGCACACCAATCGCATTCCAATCGCACACCAATCGCACTATGAACGATACAATAAAGAAGGACATATTGTACAGGACAGCAGAAATAAACCCGACTGGAGACAGAACATCCAGTCGGGTACGGAAAATATTTAGGAATTGAGAGAAAGCAATAGAGTGAAGTGCGGAATGTCAGCACGAAGGTGCAGAGGCACGTGGCGTCAGCCCTTGGGGTTGAGGCGCGGGTCGAGGTACTGGCGGATATTGTCGCGGAACGAGTCACCCACGCTGAGGACAGTGCCGTCGTCCATGCGGACCTCACCCTTGCCGAACTCCGAGACATAACGGACATTGACGATGTACGAACGCTGGATGCGGACGAAACCCTCGTGGGGCAACTGCTCGGCAAAGTGACTGATGGGCATCAGGGTCATGACCGACGTACCATCGGCCAAGAAGAACTTGAGGTACTCGCGCAGAGACTGCACATAGCGTATCTGTCCGACAGGGACGCGCACCACACGATGCTCCACGCGGAGGAAGAGCGTGTTCTGGTCCGAGCCCGATGCCTCACGTTCGTGCTGCAGCAACTGGTACTGACGGCGGACCTTCTCGACCGAATGCTGGAACTCCAGCAGCCCGAAGGGCTTGAGCAGGTAATCGACCGCATTGACCTTGTAACTATCGACAGCATACTCGCTGTAGGCGGTGGTGAAGACCACCAGCGGCGGCTCGGGCAGCGAAGCCACAAAGTCCAGGCCATTGACCTCGGGCATGTTGATATCGACAAAGAGGACATCGACCCGTTCGCGGCGCAGCACCTCACCCGCCTCAATAGCATCAGCACACGCACCCGCCAGTTGGAGACCGGGGGTGCGTTCTATCATCACCTTGAGCTGCATCAGGGCCAACGGCTCGTCATCTACAGCCAGGCATCGCATCACGACATTGTTTTCGGGATTTTCAGACATACGCGATAGATTAGTGGGTCAGAATCGTCGATGACCAGAGAATAGGTATCGCCGTAAAGGAGGTCCAAACGCTTGCGGGCATTGGCTATACCGATGCCCTGATGGTCGTCCTGCCGGGCATGCTGCAGACGGCTGTTGGTGCAGTCGAACTGCAGGAAATGTCCATCGGCACTCTCGCCGAGGCGGATATCGATGAAGGACTTCTCGCGGTTGCTCACGCCATGCTTGAAGGCATTCTCGACGAAACAGATGAGCAACACGGGCGGAACCATCAGTTCGTGCACATTGTCGTGCACCTCGAAGTTGAGCTGGACCGAATCGGTGAACCGTATGCGCATCAGCGAGATATAGAGGCGCAGGAACTCGATCTCCTTGCTGAGTGGAACACGCTCCACAGCACTGTCGTAGAGTGCATAGCGCAACATGTGCGAGAGGTCGATGATGGTGCGCTTGGCACGTTCGGTATCGATGTCAATGAGCGCGTGGATATTGTTGAGCGTATTCATGAAGAAGTGCGGATTGACCTGATACTTCAGGTAACCGAGCTCCATCTCAAGTTTCTCCTTCTGCAGGGCCAGCAGCTTGCGTCGTTCACGACGGCTGACCACCTGTACGAAAATTCCCAGATCAACGCCCATCATCAGTAACGCGATGATTCCGTTCACGACCGTTCGAGTTCTGAAGAAATCGTGCCGAGGTCCCACTCTACGTAGTTCTCTATCAACATGGAAGTCTTCTGGACGGAAGGGCACATCCGGACCCTGCCCATCCCTGACCTCCGGTGGAGGTATATCTACCTCCATTCGAGGGAACCTGTCACCGCGGTGATGAGGGCGCAGCACACAGATCTGGTAACATGTAAAGCATCCCAAAAGTACAACTACCAAAAAAGCATACACAACAAAACGCCTTTGGGAATACTGAGGAAGTAAAAAAAAGTGATGCAGAAGGAAAATAACGAACAGTGGCAGGAGTTGACTCCACGTCATCCAGAACTCGTGCATATCGAACTCTGAGCCATCCCCCATCGACTCATAGTAGAGATATAGCGCAGGCAGAGCGAAGACTAATGCCCACCCTCCCAGGACAACAGCATATTCGATTTTCCTATTCTGCATTACTTTGAGGTTATCGTCGTTGCTGTGCCAGTGGTTGTCACCGTCGGGGCGATGAAGAACATGTCGGCTGTACTGTCCGTGCAAGCGGTAGGCTTGGCGGTGCCGTAGAGCACCTTGATGCTACCCTTGCCCAAATCCGGTGCCGTGAGCAGCGAAAGGGAGTTGCTGCAGGTGGCCTGGAACCGATAGGTACAGACCGGTGTACCACTGGTGTTGCAAAGCGTATAATAATATGTCGAGTTATAACTTGATGGCGAACTACCCATGTAGTAGCCTTGGGTCGATGATCCGATGCTGGTGCTGCTGGTCTGAGCACCTCCGGCGCTGACTGCGATGCCGCCTGTCACGACGATGTAGGAGTTGTTGTCGCAGTCGATGCCCTCCTCTGGACTGCCCTTGGTACTGTAGGCAAAGAGATTGCCGCCCGAGATGGTGATGGCACCCTTGGCACCGTAGTTCGAATCGACGGCATCGTTACCATTGGACCAGCACACCGTGGTGCCGCCAGCTATGTTGACGATGCCCTTGGCATTGATGCAGTCATCGTAGCACTTCAGGTAGTGGTTGCCACCGTAGATGGTCACACCCTGTTTGCCTTCCCAACCCTCAGCACCATCGGTCGAGGTGGTGATGGTCGATGTACCGCCATAGACGGTGATGGTACCCATGGCCTTGACAGCCTTGGACGATGTGCCGTTGCTGTCGTCCATCATTCCGCCGCCCCAGCCTCCGCCAGGACCACCGCCTCCCCAGCCCCAGCTGGAACTGCTCGACGATGAGGAGGAACCATCCCAAGAGTAGGTGCTGCCCGAGGTAGAAACCTGCAGCGTTGGACCTGTCAGACTATCGGCCACACCAATCACCACATTGTTGTCGGCCTTGATACCCTTGCCGCCCTGCCCCGTCATGGTGAGCTGGACAGTACCTGCCAGGAGGTTGACGTCAGCTTCCGCCGAGATCGCCTTGCCACACGTGGCGCTGCTCTGGACCGTGACCGAACCATCCGTCAGCGTGAAACTGCCGCCGCAGCGCAGGGCTGCTACCGAACTGGTATCGGCCTCCTCGGTATCGATCACATACGAACCGGACTGCGTGACCGTCACTGCACTGCCATTGACCACTATGTCCTGGTCAGCTGCAAGTGCCTTGGCCGCATCGGCCGTAGTCGTTATGTTCAGGACGGTGCCCAACAGATGGAGCGAACCGTCAGCATATCCTTCGTCATTCTCCTCGCCGTCAGCCTCGACGTCGATGCCGTCATCGAGCGTACCACTGATGTCGAGCGTGAACCCCTTGGCAGCCAGGAACTGCTTGCAGTGGATGCCATCCTTGACAGCGCCCAGCACGCGGATGGTGCCTTCGGACTTCTTGAGCATGATGTACTCCTTGGCCTGGATGGCGTGACCCGTATTGCCTGTCACCGTGAGGGTGCCCGCCTTGTCAATCTCGAGGTGACCCTTGCAGTAGAGAGCAGCTTTCTGCTCGCCGCCGGAACCATCCACGAGGGTGTTCTCGGTGCCCTTGCGCACCTCGAGTGCGACGCGCTTACCACATTCGATGTCGATGGCAGCGCCGCGTGTATTGGTCAGTGTCAGTCCGTTCAGTGCAATGGTTGTCTTGTATGTTCCGTTATAGACGAATGACCCATCAGTCGTTGTACCGCTCAACCATGTCTCTATCTCGGTCGATGTATTGCTGTTGTCTATCGTCACATCAGCCCCGCTCACCGTAGCACGGACTCCATCCAGGAAATAGGGATTGACCACTCGAGCCGCCGTACCATCGTACTCTACACTGAGCACATCGGGCAACGAGCCGAACGATACCTTTCCTATACTGTCCAATGCCACGCCCAAAGTATCATTGAGCAAGAGGCTGTCGCCCGCAGCACTGTAAGTCATCCTCTGTACCCGGTCGAGTGCAACAGCCTGGGTCACTCCATCATTCTGTGCGATGAGCAGTGCGAGCGTAGTGGCATCGTCTGCCCTGCTGACCATCGTCACTGCGACGGCACAAGCACTAATCAGTAATTTCTTCATAGTTCCAGACGATTATTTGATCACTACTTTTCGTGACTCGTTACCCACTCTCACGACGCATACACCAGTCAGTTCCGTGGGCAGGGTCACATTTCCGTCAGTTTCGGTTACGCCTTCATACAGCAGCGTACCATTAATATCATATACCGTAAAGTGAATGCCTGCTTTCTGTTCACTCAAACTCTGAATGGCGGTACTCAATCCGTCGAAGGTTATCACCTTGACCTGTGCCACCTGTACTCCGACCTTCTCTCCACTCTGGAGCGTGATGTACATTGTTCCATCAGAATAACTGATCGAGTCAATGTCGCTGACAGCATATTGCTGTGTGCTCTGGTCGTTCTGGGTGAGACTCATCGTCACATCGGCCTTGGCTATGGTAAACGTCGCCATTCCAGCCATCACCCACATAAGTACTTTATTCATAGCTTAGAGGTTAATCACGGTGCAAAGGTACGGCATTTCCCGCAACCCTGCAATACCTAACTTCTTAAAAATCTACAAAACCCGAAAAAAAATCTACAAAGAAGGAGAGCATATAGACTATAGAAGCTATAGTTGCTATAGTTGCTATAGAGCTATAGATGCTATAGATGCTATAGTTGCTATAATTCACTTTTCATTCTTAACTTTTAACTTTTAATTCTTAACATCTTCCCCACTTGTCTCCAGGTGAGCATCCTGCGGGTGTGACGGCGTAACGGAGCATCGTACATGAGGAAGCCTGCCAGGGCAACCAGACAACCGAAGATGGCCCAGCCATAGATGCTCTTGATGCCCACGGCGAGATTGCCCTCGACCAACTGGTGCATGAAGGCTGACATGCCACCCTCCGAACGTACTATCTGCCCGATGGTGTGACTGTTGACCGAAGGAGTGTATCGGCCGAAGGCATCAGCCACACTCCAACCGAACATACGGGCATAGAGCGCTATGCCGGACAACGACCCGAGCACCATGTGTATCATATTGAACAACGACAATCCCTGAAAGAAGGTGAGGAAATCCATCGAATCGTGCAACGACACCAAGAACATGATGCTCAATACCGTAGCGGCAAAGCCACGGCAGAAGACGGGCCAGAAGAACTGCTCGCGTGCCATATCGGGCGAAATGAGGAAGTACATCATCACCAGGTAGGCCAACAGCGCTGCCAGCCCCACCACAGCGAGACGCACATATGTGTAGCCGTGCATCTTCATCCACCAGTACGCCACGCCACAGCCGGTCCAGCATCCCAACAGCGCCGGACCATAGCGCCAGGCACCCATATAGTCGGTATAATGGAGAGTCTCCTCGCAGTAAATCTCCTCGAGCATATACTCGGTGCCGAGCAATGCTTCGCACAGGGCTATGAGCATCAGAATGGGGACGACGTGGCGGAACTTGAATACCTTCAACGAGATGTAGGCGTGCGGCTCTATCCGCATACGCCACAGGATGCTGGCAGCGGTGATGAGGATGGTGCCGGTCAGGATCCAGGTCTCGTCACTCTTGTACCAGGCGAGCCAGTCGCCATAGTTGAGCAACGCTGCCAACTGCAGCACCAGGGCTGCCCATTGGACAAAACCAATCCAGTCGATGCCCCACAACGGTGTGCGGGGGAAAATGCGGGTGTGCCGCAGACAGATGTGCTGGAACAACAGCCACACGGCCATCAGTCCGGCTATGACCCAGTGGGTCAATCGCCAGTCGCCGAAGTGCTCGCACCAGGCTGATCCCCACCCATTGACCTGCTGCGCTCCCATGATGAAGAGGTGCAGGACGGGGAAGAACACGCGGAAGTCACGCGGCGGCGTGATCCACAACTGGACATTGGACATACACTCGAAGGTGCCCTGAATCTTGCACATCCCCTCGACGAAACAGCACAACCACAACAGCGGCAACCACGAGACGTAGGCGGTGAGCAGGTTGGTGACCAACACGCCGAGCATCGAAGCTCGCAAGAGGGTCTTGTTCGTGAAGCGGAACTTCATCCTGAATAGCAACGGGAAGTAACAAGCCATACCTGCCAGATTGGCATACAGGCACATCAATATATCTTCGCGCATCAATGACTCGTCTCCTATCATCCCGTTGAGCGCACCCATATAACGGGCCGCCGACAACTGGAAACTTGCCGCAAGTAACAGATAGACCCACGGTTGCGCCTTGACTGGAAACCAATGCTGAAACGCTGGAACAGTAAACATTGTTGGAAAATTGAAAAATGAAAATTGAAAATTGAAAATTGAAAGGTGAAAATTGAAAATTGAAAATTGAAAATTGAAAAATGACTAATCGGTTAGGGAACCATTTTTAATTCTTAACTTTTAATTTTTAATTTGTATGTCAATACATTGCTTCGCACTCGACATTGAGGCCGGCACGGAGGCGGTCGAGGGACTCCGGGTCATTGGACGAGAGCGAGATGCGGACAGGCACGCGCTGCTCGACCTTGACGAAGTTGCCAGTAGCATTGTCCGTAGGCACGATGGAATAGGCCGAACCGGTAGCACCCGAGATGCGTTCGACCACGCCGCGGAAGTGGACACCGGGGACGGCATCGGCCGTAATATCGACCTCACAACCTACCGAGATGTGGGGCAACTGCGACTCGCGGTAATTGGCCACTACCCATTTCTCCGAGTCATCGACAATATCGACTATCGTCATGCCCGGCTGAACCAGCTGACCCACATGCACATCCTTGGCACCCAATACGCCATCGGCAGTAGCCACAATGACGGTGTAGGAGAGATTGAGACGTGCCATATTGACTGCTGCCTCAGCCAGACGGATGCCGGCCTCACTCTGCGTGAGTCGGTGGGTCTGTTCACTCACTGCGAGCGAAGCCGACTGGCGGGCACGGCTCACCTGATCGAAACGGGCACTGACCGACTGATAGGCTGTGAGCACCTGGTCATACTGCTGGCGCGTCACTGCCTGCTGGGCATAGAGCGCCTCGTAACGCTCCAGTTCGCGGCGGGCATTGTCACGCTGCACACGGACCTCCTCGATGGTGGCATCGTTCACGCCGAGGTTATTGGTCACTGTGGCAATGCTCACGCTGGTGGCCTTGCCGCTGGCCTGTGCATTGGCTAGATTGGCCTCGGCCTGCGCCAATGCCAAGCGGAACTCGGCATCCTCGATGATGGCGAGGGTATCGCCCCTGTGCACGCGCTGATACTCGTCGAACCGCACTTCGCGCAGGAATCCCTGCACTCGGGTATTGACCGATGTGATGTGCTGCTGTACCTGCGCATTGTCGGTATATTCGACATTGCCCAGATGCACGAAGCGACTACATATATATACTATGCCTGCTACAAGCAGACCTACTACGATGATATCGTAAACAAAACGTTTGGGATAGAGTTTCATAAATTTAAAGAGTATTAAAGGGGATGGAAGGGGAGTAAAAAGGGAGTAAAAGGGACAATACAATCGATAAATGGAAAGGAAGTAGAGGTAGTTACTATAGATGCTATAGATGCTATAGATACTATAGATACTATAGAAACTATAGAAGCTATAGAAACCATAGGGAGCAATCGAGAAATGCCGACCGACGTAGGCATCGTCCCTTTCTCTCCCTTTTACTACTTTTTTACTACCCTTTTTCTACCCTTCTTTTATAATCCATTCACCACATACTTCAGTTTGTAGTACTGATAGATCAAGTGGATGCGGGCATCGACCAGAGCCATGTCCGCAGAGAGTTTCATGTTCGAGGCATCGAGCATATCGGTGAGGAGGGCGAGCCCCTCGGCATAACGGTTGCGGACCACGTCGTAGTTCTGGTCCGCCAGTTGGACACTCTTCTGCTGCGTGCGCAGTTCCGTCTGGCAGGTCAGGAACGAGACATAACTGGCCTGAACGCCATTGTCCACACCCTCGCGAGCCACCTCAAGCTGCTCGGCACTGCGGGACACCTCCAACTGCGCACGACGAACCTCGTGACGGTTGCGCCACAGACTGCCCAGATTGTACTTGATACCCACGCCCACGAACCAGGCATTGGTATTGACATCGGCAGGAATGAGGTCGGAGGTATAGGGACCGCCCAGATGATCCTCGGCAACCAGCGCCACCTTGGGTCGGTTGTCACTGCGCGCTATCTGCAACTGTTCGCGCGCCATCTGACCTGCCAGCGTGGCCTGCTGCAGACCGATATGGTGGTCCGACGCCTGCGCCTGCCAGTACTGCTCGGTGCTGGCCAGAGCCTCGCTGCCATCGGCAAAGAGCTGCTCCTCGGCTGAAACGGATGGCACGATGCGGCAGTCGGTGTGCAGCGTAGTGCACAACTGATGATTGACAATGGCGGCGGCATCCTCTACCTGGGCAAGTGCCAAGCGGAGGTTCTCGGTGAGCAACTCGAAACGGGTGATGTCGTTGGCGAGGACCGTGCCCTGCTCCAGACGATAGTGCATGTTGTGCAGGAGCGAGTCAGCCAACTCGATGTTCTTCTGGATGACGCGACGCTGATTGTCGAGCTTGTACAGGTCGAGATAATAACCGGTCAGCAGGAAACGTACCTCCTGTCGCTGCTGCTCCACATCGAGTGCTGCCAACTGGGTGCCTAACTCCGCCATGCGGATGCCTGCCGAGATAGCTCCGCCGGCATAGAGCACCTGCGAGGCCTGAAAAGCGAACTGATTGCCCCAGTGCGGAGTGTCCTGCTTGCCCAACTGCGCCTGCCCTACGTAGGGGGCGATGGCATAGTAAAGGTCCGCCGTACCATGCGTGCTGAACCGTCGGTCCATCAACGTAGCATTGCCGATGTACGAACCGCTCAACGAGAGCGACACATCGGGCAACCGTGCTGCACGAGCCGCCTGCAGCTGGGCATCGGCCGCCTGCTGGGCGGTCCTGCTCACCTGTACCTGCCGACACTCTACATCGGCCAAATCAAATAACTCTTGCAGACTCATCGAACGCTGCGCCATCACGGCTCCGCCCATCGAGAAGACTGCCATCGAAAGAATACCTTTGAATAACGTGTTCATTTATATACATTGCTCAATATAAGCCCGCAAAGGTAATCTTTTTTATCCACTATATCCAAATCATAATGGTCGTTTTTCCTCCGATTTTTCGCTCTATATAGCCCTATTCGTCACGCTGGCTTGACAATTTTTGCCACTGAACCAGAAGAAAAAAACAGCTCCCAGGCCTTACGGTCGGGAGCTGACGATATTCTATTTATTGGGAGTCAAAGACGATTCAATGCTAAACCGAGCTGAGAATCATTTTCAACTCAACTTTCGCAAGCTCCAGTTGAGAGTAGGGAAAGGCTGAAAAAAGTAGTAAAAGGGGAGTAAAAGGGACGATACAAACAATCCCTGAAAAACTCCCGCTAGTAATAGCAAATGTCCCTTTTACTACCTTTTCTCTCCCCTTTTACTCCCCTTCTTTACTGAAAGTGAGCAAGTTGGATACTTGCGAAACTTGAATCATTCTTAACTTTTAATTTTGAACAATTAGATTCCCAGGCTCTTGCAGATGACCTCGAGTTTCTTGTCGGCAGCAGCGCAGGCAGCCTCGTAATCCTTGCCGTCGAAAGCGGCTGGAACCTCGCAGTAGAACTTGATCTTAGGCTCAGTGCCCGAAGGACGGACGCTGACCTTGATGCCACCCTCCGAGTAGAACTGGAGCACATTGCTGGTAGCAGGCATCTCGATGTCGGTTACCTTACCCTGGGCATCGGTCTGCTTGAGCGACTTGAAGTCCTTCATCAGGACAACCTTCTCGCCTGCCAACTCCTTGGGAGGATTCTGACGGAAGGTCTCCATCATCTGCTTGATCTCGTCGGCGCCACTCTTGCCTGGCTTGACAACGCTGACGGCCTTCTCCTTCTGGAAGCCGTAGTCCTTGTAGATATTGAGCAACAGATCGTACAGAGTCATGCCGTTGTCCTTCGCCCATGCTGCAATCTCGCAGATGAGGCAGATAGAGGCTGGAGAATCCTTGTCGCGGACCTTGTCGTATGGCAGGAAGCCGAACGACTCCTCGCCACCACCGATGTACTTCTTCTTGCCCTCGTTGACGCGGATGCGGTATGCAATCCACTTGAAGCCAGTGAAGTCGTCGAAGATCTCGACGTCGTTCTTCTTGGCAATCTTGGCGATGAGTTCGCTGGTGACGATGGTCTTGACCATGAACTCGTTGCCCTTGAGCTGACCCAGTTTCTTCTTGTTGGTGATGATGTACCAGTAGAACATCATGGCGGTCTGATTGCCGTTCAGGATCATCCACTTACCCTTGTTGTCACGGCATACGATAGCGAGACGGTCGGCATCGGGATCCGAAGCAATGACGAGGTCGGCATTGAGCTTGGTGCCGAGGTTCATACCCATAGTCATAGCCTCGCTATTCTCTGGATTAGGCGATACGACGGTAGGGAAATTGCCATCGATGGTCATCTGCTCCTTGACCACATGGATGTTCTGGAAGCCCCACGAACGGAGAGCCTCGGGGATGATGACACGACCGCAGCCGTGCAGTGGAGAATAGACAATATTGAGATCCTTGTGGCGCAGGATGACGTCCTGATCGACCATTGCCTCCTTGACAGCCTGGAGATAATCCCAGTCCATCTCACCGCCGATGCACTCGATGAGTTCTGGGTTGCCCTGGAACTTAACCTGATCGATAGTAACCTTGTTCACCTCGTCGATGATGCCGGTATCGTGTGGAGAGAGTACCTGTGCGCCATCGTCCCAGTATGCCTTGTAACCGTTGTACTCGCGAGGATTGTGCGAAGCGGTGACGTTGACACCTGCCTGAGCCTTGAGCTGACGGATGGCGAAAGAGATCTCGGGCGTAGGACGGAGGCTCTCGAAGAGATAAACCTTGATGCCATTGGCCGAGAAGATATTGGCTACGGTCTCGGCGAACATACGGCCATTGTTGCGGCAGTCGTGACCTACCACAACGGCAGGCTGGATGTTAGGGAATGCCTTGTTGATATAGTTGGCAAAACCCTGAGTAGCCATACCAACGACATATTTGTTCATACGGTTGGTGCCAGCGCCCATGATACCGCGCAAACCACCTGTACCAAACTCCAGATTCTGATAGAAAGCATCGACCAATGCTGTCTTGTCGGCAGCATCGAGCATGGCCTTTACTTCGGCCTTGGTATCGTCATCGAAACCTGCACCCAACCAGGCCTGTGCCTTGGCGGTGCACTCTTTAATCAACTGATCGTCCATATGTAAATATTATTTTAGGTTAGAATTTACGAACCGTGTATCTCACGATAATTTATTGTGCGGGCAAAGATAAATAAAATTTCTGATTTTGCAAACACTTACAATAAAAAAGTGAAGTGTTTTTCAAAAAAAGTCATTTAGGGCGTAGTCGAGACATCTCCGACTTTAGTTATTCCTATGAGTAAATTATAAAAATTGCTCGCAGAGTGTAAATAAGTGGAAAAGAGTTATATATACATTTCTTCAATCCTTATAAAAGAGTAATTATAGAGTGTAGTAGAGGACCTCCATTAAACTCTTTATTCCTCAATTGCACTCCGCTAAGAGTGAATTTGGCAGTATATAGGACTGTAAAATGTAAATAACTCTTTTACACTTATTTACGCTTGAGAGAGAGCAACTCAAGTTTCGCAAATGAATTTGATGAAAATCAATAAATTTCATAACATAAAATAAAGATTGTTTGGTTGTAGTTTGCCACATATTAATATTATTTTCTTCAATCCAATGAATACACTATAGATTGAACAATTCCATCTTTAACATGAACTTCAACCAACATAGGTATGTACCTGTCATTTTTCTGTAAATATTTCTGGAGAGGATTGTTCCATTTTTCCGGAAGAATATCATCCGTTCCTCGTAGTTCTACGTGACCAATTAAATCTGCCAAAGAAGCATCAATACGGCACCGTTTGAATAAATAGCTATCGGACAATTTCTCACCGACCCTGAATCCATTTATGATATATTTGTCATTTTTAATCGTTCCTGCTTTAAAGATAGCCTTTCCATCATAATCTCCGAACCACAGTTCTTCCTTATCAGAACCCAAATACAAACTATAATACTCTGTAGAGTCGTACCAGGTCTCATATCCTAAACTTGAGAAAGTTGCTCTAACTGCATCACAAGTTGCACTGCTATCTGTTGGAACTGGAAAGTTCTCTACATTCAGCATAAAATCAGCATAACATAATAGAACTGTATCATTACAAAGGAAACAAATGTCAACAAAACGATTTTGATATTCCTCATCCGTCATGCCATCTGGCGGGAATACCCTATAACCAATTTTGTTTTTATAATAACCATCAACAATTGTATCCAATTTATAACTGACTTGATTAATTACTTTAACATTATTTTCATTTTCAATTTTCGCCATGTTCTCCACCTTTGGAGCGGATGGAGAACAGGCACATATTCCGATTAAAAGGATAATAATCTTTAAGAGAATCATGAAGTTTTTCATAACTTAAAATAACGTGAATTAGATAAAAATATAATTGATTGATATTTTGGTAAATAGCAAAATAATTTGTATTTTTGTAGTGAAAAGACAACCTTACAAATTCAGTGTTATGAATGTATAATAAAAAACAGTGAACAGAGATACTATAGAAAGAAAAAAGATTTTTTTCATAAAGTAATTAATTTGTGAATCCTCTAGATAATCTAAA
>JAILKE010000073.1 GCA_024694125.1 Bacteroidales bacterium | reverse complement strand
TCAAGACTGCTTTGGTCCACTTCTGATGGTGATATGATGCTCTCTCCAGCACTCACTTTGCGTTCTACTACACTGCCGTCTTCTGTCGTAATACGAGCTATGAACTCCAACTTTGCCTTTCCCATTGTCGTATCGTTTTTTTATGACAACGGAGATTTTGGCAACTTATTGTTTAAACAGCTGACTTTTTAACCGGACAGTACGAGTTCTTTTCGTCCGACGTTTATCTGCTACCCATTCCACCTCGATCGGACTGCGACGGGAACGCGGTTACTGTACGATAGGGTAGGGATGACCAATCGCACACCAATCGCATTCCAATCGCACACCAATCGCACTATGAAAGTAGAAATAGAGAATGGAATATTGTAAAAACTTCGTACGAAAACGATGACGAAAACGAAAAAACTTCGTACGAAAACGAAAATTTACTTCAGACTGATATAAAATGGGTCTGTCAATGTGCGGTATTCGGGTGTGTAGTTGCCCTCGGCATCGCGTATGGCCAAGGTGGATGATGTGGTAGGAGCGGTGGAGACTGAGCGAAGGGCAAAAGTGGAAATGAGTCGTTTGCAGGGTTTGCCTACTTTGGTCAGGATGCGGCAGATGGAGATGGGAGAGAGCTGAGCGAGGATGGAGGCTGCCATCACCTCGCCTTCGTAGTCGGCAGGGAAGATGAGAGAGAGGAGCCCACGGTCAGAGAGGTGCGACTGGGCAAAACGGGCAATGTCCGGTATGGGCAGAGCATCCTTGTGCCGGGCAGTGGCGCGGGCAGCATCGGTGGGCTTGAGCGTGGCATTGTAGAACGGTGGATTGCACAGGATTAAATCATAACGCGCTGAGGGTGAGAGCGCCTGTGCATATTGTGCCAGAGAGCCATGCCGCACCGAGATGTGGTTGGCCCAGGGCGACTGGGCAGCATTGGCCGAAGCCTGCAACACGGCATCAGCATCGATGTCAATCGCCTCGATGTGGAAGTCGGTATGCCCGGCATCCGCCATTCGTTGGGCAGCCATCAGCGAGAGCAGACCCGTGCCAGTCCCGATGTCCAGCACGCTGACGGGACCCGTCAGGGAGGGCAGGGGCGCCATCGCACCCAGCAGAACGCCGTCGGTGCCTACCTTCATGGCACAACGGTCCTGGCAGACATCGAACTGCTTGAAATGAAATGCTGTGGTGGAATCGCTCTGAGACATAGCCAAAAAATGTAAAAAATGCCGATTAGTAATTGCGAAAATTTGGATATTAGTAAATTAGTCCCTATCTTTGCGCATAAAAAAAGATAGATTTATGTTTGCAAAATGGATAGGTGGATTCCTCGGTCTGTGGGCTGGAGGACCATTGGGAGCCCTGGCAGGATATGCACTGGGTTCGCTGTTGGACCATTCGGTCGATGGAAACTCGGGCCAAAACTCGGACAGTAAGATACATACACAGCAGGAGGGACAACGTAATGGGTTCCTGTTCTCGCTGTTGGTCCTGATGGCCCATATCATTCAGGCCGATGGCAAGGTGATGCACTCCGAGATGGAGGCTGTGCGCCGTCTGTTGCGTAAGTCGTTCGGCGCCCAGGCCGAGAAGGAGGGCGACGAGATACTGCGCCGTCTGTTCGAGAAAAGGAAGCAGATGTCCAGCACCGAATGGAACGACCTGATGCGCCAATGCTGCCAGCAGATACGGAGCGTGATGGACGAGGAGTCCCGTCTGCAGTTGTTGGCCTTCCTGTGCGAGATAGCCAAGGCCGACGGACATATTGATCCCAACGAGGTGGAACAACTGCACCTGCTGGCTGGATACCTGGGCCTGCAGGCCGCTGTGGTCGATCAGTTGCTCAACCTGGGCGGAACGACTCTGGAAGAGGCGTACAAGGTGCTGGGAGTCTCGCCCGATGCCACTGACGACGAGGTCAAGAAGGCCTATCGCCGCCTGGCACTGCAGTACCATCCTGACAAGGTAGCCTCCCTGGGCGATGACGTCAAGGCTGCCGCCGAGAAGAAATTCAAGGAACTGGGCGCCGCCAAGGATAGAATATGGGAGGCGAGAGGGTTGTAAAACAGAGACCCAAGACCGAAGACCCCCTCTTATCCCCCTGCTTAGGGGGATGATTTTCCTCAGAAAAACAGATTTAAAGGTATCAGAATCTTAATTGTTTCACGAGGACTGGATGGGCTCTTCCCCCTATGCAGGGGGACCGAGGGGGTCTTTGGGGTCTTTGGGGTCTTCGGGGTCTCCTCTCTTTACTTCATCGTCACCTGCGTGGCGCCGAAGCCGTACTGCTGGAAGGAGGCATCCTGCCACATGCAGGTGGGGTAGCGTAGTTTGAGGTCGTCGATGATGGCCTTGCGCAGTACGCCTTCGCCCTTGCCGTGGATGAAGACAATCTTCTGGCCGGTGCGGTGACGGTAGGTCTGCATCGTCTGGCGGAAGACCTCCATCTGGTGCTTGAGCATGGCAGCATTGTCCATGCCTGCCGTGTTGTCCAGCAGGGCATCGATGTGCAGGTCCACCTCGATGATGTCGCCACGCAGCACCTCGTAGGGGCGCGACTGGACTATCATCTCGAGCGGGAGTTTATTGGGATTGACCGATGCCTTGCGCTTGTCCTTGTTCTCGGGCCATTGAGCCTTGAGCAGAGCCAGTTTGAGGCGCTCATTCTCCTCTTCCAGTTCGTGGATGCGTTGCTTGAGTTGGCTGTTCTCCTTCTTGAGGTCCTCCGACTCATTGACCAACCGAACCCGCTCGATGGCACTCTGCGATGGCGGCGCCTGGTGTACGGGAGCATGGCCGGCAGCACGGGCATCGTCCTCGTCGGTCACCACCACGCACTGGCTGACGCGCGTGGGAATCTCGAATCCATCTTCGTCCTCGACCAGGCAGTCGCTGCCTGTGATGCTGGTCACGGTACCACCGCCGACGGCGTCGAGAAATCTTACTTTATCACCTACTTTCATATTGTACAATGGTTATGTGGCACGACGGCGCGGATATACGCCGTTTTCTGCCATTTTATATTATATTGAGCAACGTGTGCAGCTCAAAATCGTGTGCAAAGATAGTGAATTTATCTAAAAGATAGTCAGATATCAATTTTTTTTATTATCTTTGCGCCCAAAATTGTTTTTTCTTATGGCAAATTCGTCTTTATTGGATAAGTTGGAGGGCTTGGTAAGTCGGTTCGAAGAGGTATCGACCCTTGTGACCGATCCGGCCGTGATAGCCGATCAGCAGCGTTTCGTGAAACTGACCCGCGAGTACAAGGAACTCGAGGACGTGCTGGCTGCACGCAAGGAGTATATCGCCCTGCTGAATGGCATCGAGGAGGCTCGGTCCATGCAGGGTGAGGATGACCCGGAACTGAAGGAGATGGCTCGACAGCAGTTGGCGGAATGTGAAGCTCAACTGCCTGCCATGGAGGAAAAAATCAAATTGCTCCTGATACCTAAAGACCCGGAAGATGCCCGCAATGCGGTGCTCGAAATCCGTGGCGGAACTGGCGGCGACGAGGCTGCCCTCTTTGCCGGTGACCTGTTCAAGATGTACCAGCGATACTGCGAGTCGAAGGGCTGGCAGATAGCCGTGCAGAGTGCGTCGGAGGGCGCTGTGGGTGGATTCAAGGAGATTGTCTGCATGGTGACCGGTGACAATGTCTATGGCACGCTCAAGTATGAGTCCGGCGTCCACCGCGTGCAGCGTGTGCCTGTGACCGAGACTCAGGGCCGTGTGCATACGTCGGCTGCCACAGTAGCGGTGCTGCCTGAAGCGGACGAGTTCGAGGTCCATATCAATGAGGGCGAGATCAAGTGGGATACTTTCCGTTCGTCTGGTGCGGGCGGCCAGAATGTCAATAAGGTGGAATCGGGTGTGCGCCTGCGCTATATGTGGAAGAATCCGAACACCGGCGAGACCGATGAGATTCTCATCGAGTGTACTGAGACGCGCGACCAACCGAAGAACAAGGAACGTGCCCTGTCCCGCCTGCGCAGCTATATCTACGACAAGGAGCACCAGAAGTATGTGGACGACATCGCCAACCGCCGCAAGTCGCTGGTCAGCACGGGCGACCGTTCGGCCAAGATCCGCACGTACAATTTCCCTCAAGGCCGTATCACCGACCATCGCATCAATTATACGATCTACAATCTTGCCGCATTCATGAATGGCGATATCCAGGATTGCATCGACCACCTCATCGTGGCTGAAAATGCCGCAAGAATGACGGAAAATGCGTAATATATGGAAATCTGTGTCGTTGATTCCCAGAATTGATTGTCTCCAAAGGTTTAACCAATAATCGGGGAATTTGTAGAAGTCCCCTTGAATAATGATAAAGAATATAGTTTTTGATTTTGGTGGTGTGTTGCTCGACTTGCGTCCGGATCGTTGCATTGAGCAGTTTACAGCATTGGGATATGGTCGTATCAAGGAGGTGTTGAGCATGGCTCATCAGCAGGGTCCATTGGGCCAGATTGAAGAGGGACACTTGACGTTGCAGGCCTTCTGTGACGAGGTTCGCCGCGAGATTAAAGCGGAGCACGAGGACTGGTCCGACACTCAGTTGCCTGGTAACAGGGAGATAGTCTGCGCCTTTGCCAGCATGGCAGATGGTGTGCCTCACGAGCGATTGGACATCATCGACGAACTGAAGCAGCAGGGCTATCATGTTGCGGCTCTGTCCAATACGAACCTGGTCCACTGGGGGTATTGCCAACGATACTTCATCGAGGCTGGTTATGTTCCGACTGAACTGTTCGAACATCTATGGCTGTCGTGTGACCTGCACTTGGCCAAGCCGGATCCACGCATCTTCGAATATATTCTGCGCGACTCTGGCTATAAGCCCGAAGAGACGCTCTTCGTTGATGACAATCCGAAGAACTGCGCCGTAGCCGAGTCATTAGGTATTCATTCGTTCTGCGCTCCGGTCCGCTCGGATTGGAGAGAAGAACTGAAACAGTTGATAAAGTAAACTTCGTACGAAAAAAACAGCTGACGCTGTACGATAACGAAAACGAAAACGAAAAATCATTCCCGTTGGGTATTTTTATTGAACACGAATAAAACAAAAGAATGCGAAAATCACATCGATGGTTATTCGTTACAAATTCGTTTAATAAATTGAACACGAATAAAAAAAGTCGAAATTTTCTGTATAAATTAGTTTAATTCGGTGATAAAAAAAGATAAATGAAAACGAATAAATCCGTTCCTATCTGTTTGATCCGTTCCATCTGCGTTCCTTTTTAAATGAATGCAAGTAATCGGAAGAAAGGAGCTATTGAGGATTCA
>JAILKE010000079.1 GCA_024694125.1 Bacteroidales bacterium | reverse complement strand
ATGCCGACGAGGTCCGAAACAGGGCTTAGTCTTTAAGACTTGAAAGGGCAATGGGTTACCTCTTCGACAGACCAATTCTTCCTTTTTACAACAAAGGTAAGAAAAATAGTCTTTTAGTTGTTTATATTTTTATCTATTTTTGTACTTATGGGCGACTGCGTCGCCCCAAGGGTGCAAACTTAGAGTAGGGGCAGCACCAAAAATCAATGGAAATTACTAAACTTCATTAACCATTAAACCATAACCCTTAACCCTTAAACTATTAACCTTTTATCCATATCATCGTTCATTACTTGTTGATAACTGTTCAAAACTCCCTATTTGTTGTGAATAACCCGTAAATAACTCATTTTACGGCAAGTTATTAACAACTTCGTGTTAAATACTTCGTATGATGCACTGCGTGCTTCATACTTCGTGTTAATACGTTGTGTTAATAGCTCTATGAGCTGTTAATACTTCGTGCTACGCACTCCGTGTTAATACTCGCTCCGCTCGTGTTGGCCCTCCCATTGAAGTGAATGCGGAAGAGGATTTTCGTTCTTTTCGATTCTTTCGTGTTCTCTTAAAACAAACAGATAGGAAGGGAATTTTGGTTTTTGTTATCGTACGAAGTTATCTGAAAAGTTCGGAGTGAAACAGCCGAAAAGTTCGGAGTGAAACAGCTGAAAAGTTCGGAGTGAAAGATAAAATATAATTGATCATCGATGATGTCAAAGCATGGCAACCCTCACTACGCAGCAAAACGGGCATACGTACTTCCGACAAACGCCACTTTACATGATGGTATTGACTGGCGGTCTGACGGCCTATAGACGTTCAGACGGCGTGTACGTCATCCCTCTCGGGTGCCTGAAACCATAACCATGCTCATTCGGATTTAGCAGATGCTCTGAAAGCAATCTCCGACAGAACTCTTGAAACCTTTTGATAAGAATGTTCATTACTTGTTGATAATTGTTCAAAACTCCATATTTGTTGTGCATAACCCGTAAATAACTCAATTCTCTGGATGTTATCAGCAACTACGTGTTAAATACTTCGTATTAATACGTTGTGTTAATACGTTGTGTTAATAGCTCTATGAGCTGTTAATACTCGCTCCGCTCGTGTTGGCCCTCCCATTGAAAAGAACGCCAATAGAACAGATTAGTACCTAAAATAGTCCAATTTAGGAGAAAACAGGCATGTTTACAGACGAAAACTGTGACATTGCACAAAAAAAGTACGCAAGTCCGAACAGGACGAGCAAAAATAAAGGCCAGTGAAACAAATCCATTGGCCTAATTATATAACATTGAAAAAAACTCACAAACTTACTGGCGGAACAGATGCGGAAGGAACTCGTGGAGGCAGCGACGCCAGGTGAGCCACTCGTGGGCAGTGCCCTGACTCTCGTAGAGGTGGGCCTGGATGCCCATCTGCTGCAAATCCTGGACCATAGCCTGTGTGCCGAAGTTCTCCTCCGTGCCGCAGCCCAGGAAGAGGTAGTGCACCTGCTGGTTGAAGCGCTCGGCATCGGTGAAGACTCCATTGGCCACACGATGTACATCCATGCCAAACAGGGCGCCGGAGAAGGTGCCGATGTAAGAGAACCGTTCCAGGTGAGGCAGGGCTGCCTCCCACGTCTGACGACCACCCCATGAGAGACCAGCCATGGCACGATGGTCTCGGTCAGAGAGCGTGCGGAAGGTGCGGTCAATGAAAGGTATGAGGTCGGCATGAAGGGCATCAACGAAGGAACGGCCATAGGTGGCATAGGTAGTGCCGCCATAGCCGAAAGGAGCCTGCGTATCGCCACTCTCCATCACGACAATCATAGGTTCGCACTGACCTGCAGCTATCATATTGTCCAAGATGGTGCCTGCACGTCCCTGCAGACTGCTCCAGCCTGTCTCGTCTTCGCCCATACCGTGCTGCAGATAGAGCACAGGATAACGTCGGCCTGGATTGGCGTCGTAATCGGCAGGAGTATAGACCATGACATGACGGAACTGCGACTGCGAGGCAGCATAGTAGTTGATGCTACGCACCTGCCCCTGGGGCACATCACGATGAAGACGATAATAGTCGCCCTCGGGACCCTCGGGCACCTCGATACCGCCTGCCAAGCGGTTGCAGCCGAAGTAGGTCGTAGTGGCGGGGTCAATGACGCTCAAGCCATCGGCAATGAGGAAATAGTAGTGGAAACCGACGACCAAAGGATCGGTGACACAGGTCCAGAAACCCTCGGCATCCTGCTGCATCGGATATTTCTTGCCACAGATATCGACCATGAGGCCTGTGCTGAGCGGCGAACGCAGACGGAAATAGACGCGGCCCTCCGGATCGATGCGTGGATAATCGGCACCATCGATGTTGGTCTCGGCTGCCACGGTGCCCTCTGGGAATGTGTGGGCGGCAGCAGACTGCCGAGCAGGGAGCATCTGCCACCAGTCGAAGTTGAAGAGCTTGCAACCCTTCAAACCACGGAAACAGAGATAGAGATCGCGCTTGCGGGCACCCTGTTGCAGTACCTGTTGATCTACATCGGCCTCGAAGAGTCGGAACGCCTCCCAGCTGCCCGTACGAGTCACAGAGACAGTGCTGAGCAACGGACCGTGCAAAGAGTCAAGGTGCACCTCGATGCGACCGCCCTGCAGGGCACTGGCTGCACTGACCTGGATGCGGCGCACATCGGCCGACAGTTCAACCTCGCGCACCTTGATCCAATCGCCATTGTGGATGTCGCTGACATAGACCTGACGGCTGTTCCACTCCGAACGTATGCCCTGACTGTAGGCCATCGTCTCGGCCTCGACCCGCTGACAGGGATTGAGCGTACCGATGGGCGCTGGTCCCTGGCGAGTGGGCTGTATGGTGGGCAAGGTTCCGTCAGCGTTCCACTGGAACTCCTCGACGCAGGCACTGCGTCCGAAGCCGCCGCCACCAGGCAACCAGCCAGTGTGGTAGAAGAAGTAACTGTGTCCACGGAAATCGACAATGCCGCTGTGATTGGTGAAGGACTGCGTCTGGTTGGTCTGCGGCATGACGTCGCCCACATAGGTCCAGGGACCCTGCGGATGGTCACTCACGCTGTAGGCGATGCTCTCGGGGATGCCACCGGCTGCATACATCATGTAGTACTGATTCTGCTTGCTCTCGACCCACTGCTTGCGCTTCTGGACCATCTTCTTGCGCTTCATGATCCATGGACCCTCGGTGTAACGCTTCACGTCGGAGTCGCACTTAACCTCGCCGTCCAACTCAATCATATTCTCCTTGAGCTTGACACTGTAGAGCCGCGGATTGCCCCAATAGAGGTAAGCCTGACCATCGTCATCAATCATCACCGTAGGATCGATGTGGTCCCACTTGCCGTCCTCGTAGAGCGGCTTGCCCAGAGCATCGCGATAGGGTCCCTCGATCCTGTCCGCCACTGCCACTCCGATGGCCATGCCGTGCGAGATATTGGAATGGACGGGCACGTAGAGATAGAACTTGCCGCCGCGCTCGATGCACTGCGGCGCCCAGGAACGGTCATCGGCCCACTGGAAGTCGCACTGCGCCAAGGGGCAGCCGTGGTCGGTCCAGTTGACCATATCGGCAGTAGAGAACAGGCGCCAGTCGTTCATCCAGAAGAAGTCCGCCCCCTCCTCGTCGTGGCCGGTGAAGACATAGAGTCGGTCACCGCTCACAAGGGGTGCGGGATCGGTCGAAAAACAGGTCTGTGCAATGGGGTTCTGCGCACAGAGGGGGAGCGTCAACATTCCGCCCATGAGTGCCGAAAGTAAGGTGTGTTTCATTTCCTTTAGAATTAATATGTGTTTTATGGCGCAAAGTTAGCGATATTTCGTCAATTGCCCAAACCCATTTGTTGCAAGTAGATTTGAATATGAAACATGACCTCCTGTTTTTGTAACAATTGTGGCAAAAATAATCGCCAATGGGCAAAAAAATAGCCCCACCAAAAGAATTGGTGAGGCAGAGATTACTTCTCGCGCATGAAGATTTACAATCTATTAGTTCCGTATCGTGCTACTTTTCGGTATCTGCATCGTCTATAACGATAAAGCAAATGTCGCCAAAATGTTGTTTCCCGACTTTCTCGCCTTTGAGAATGGGTGGCATTGAAACAAGACCTTTAGTTTCAAGTATTTCAAGCAAATCCGGCATTACTTCATGGTAGAATATAATGTGTCCTAACCTCTCCGAAGAAAGATTGTAGGCAGAATACCAAGTTTTACAGTAATTCTTTACGGCAATGCTTAACTTGTCGGCAATGCTCTTACAAAGAATATCGACGTCGTCGTTGTTGTTACGGTGCAATACAGGGATTAAAATATTGCCATTTTCGTCCACAAGTCCCCAACCTGCAACAGCATCTATCACATCTTGGTTCGCAATACGATTTCCCTTCGTTTTTATTACCTCATTTGCAAACAAAAACAGTTTTTTCGAGCTGGGCCAATACTTGAGGCTATCAGTCCAGTTCATACTCAATGGAACATAGCGATTAGTTCCGACTTTTTCATGCTTGCGGCTGTAGTACATAGCCCAGTATGCCCCACTCCACAATCCATGCTCTTCACAATCTCTTTGTGAGGCCAATCGCCCATTGTCCCAAATATAACCATCCAAAAGATATGAGAATACAAGGCTATATTTGCAGCGAGAATAGCCTAATTTCTCAAAACAGGAAATGAGTTTCACTATTTCTGGTTCAATTGCTGGGAATATGCTGTCTGCAAACTCTTTGGATTGCTTACGGATAGCATCAGTTTCGTTCTTGCCAAAGATTGGCATAGAGGTCGAATACTTGCCGTTATCAAAAGAAAGCAAACCTCCGACTTCAAGCAGCCTTAACTGACTCTTGTTATAAGTGATACCAAGTGAGTCTAATTTTGCAGCAGTCCCTGGCTGTACAAATGCACAGAGAATATCCCAGTTATTGTCTGTAAGATATTGCGATGGGTGGAATTTATTATATTCGCAATAAGCCGTCACGTCAAACGCTTTATATGGGCGTCCAATAAAAGAATTGTGGTCTTGATTTATTGATGCTGGCAACTCTTTGGAGGAGAATCGGTTGTCAATAACCTTTTGAGTTGTTTGAGCCACTCCCCCCACTGCGACGAGGGCGAGCATCATTGCAATAATTGCTTTCGTGTTCATGTTCGTTAAAGTTAAATTCTGTTTCCATAATATATACTTTAGGTACACTAGTGTCCAATTATAATTTTAACAATTGTCGTAGATTGTTAATATCCTTGTTCCTTTAGCAAATTGCCAACATCTTACTTTCTCAAATTTTACTCAGAGTCTCTATTGTTTGCATCGTCT